>DATNBG010000349.1:0-3800 GCA_035572075.1 Roseiarcus sp.
CTTGACTTGGGCATGGCCCGCGCAGATCGTTTCGCCCGTCGACCGTTCCCGGAAACCCATCATGGCGCTGAAACTCATCCTCGCCAACAAGGCTTATTCGTCGTGGTCGCTGAGGCCCTGGATCCTGCTCGCGCAGCTCAAGATCCCGTTCCAGGAAGTGGTCATCCCGCTCGACCAGCCGGAAACGCGCGCGGCCATGCTCAAATACGCGCCGACGGGAAAGTGCCCTTCGCTGCAAGACGGCAAGACCTCGGTCTTCGAGTCGCTCGCGATCGTCGAATATGTCGCCGAGGCCTATCCGGAAAAGGCGGTCTGGCCGAAGGGCAAGGCGGCGCGCGCCCATGCGCGATCGCTGGCCAGCGAAATGCACGCCGGGTTCCAGGCGCTGAGGCAAGCGTGTCCGACGAATTTCCGCAGAACCGTCAGGGCGATTTCGCTGAGCGCCGAGGTTCGAGCCGACGTCGAGCGCATCGAAGCGGCTTGGCAGCACGCGCGCGCGACATTCGGCAAGGGCGGACCCTTTCTATTCGGGCGCTTCTCCGCCGCCGACGCGATGTTCGCGCCGGTGGTCAATCGCTTCCATGTCTACGACGTGTCGGTGTCCAGGCCGACCCGCGCCTATATGGAGACGATCATGGCCCTCCCGGCCTGGAAGGCGTGGATCGCCGACGCGCATGCCGAGCCGTGGCGGATCGAACGCTATGAAGCGATCTGACCGCGGCCGGCCGACGGCCCTTCCGCAAAGTTCGGCGACGGGGTGACAAGAACGATATGTTGCAAATAAACAACAGCTTACGCGCTCTTGCGGAAGCCAAGCATTCGCTGAATAAAATTATGAAATCGGCAATGGATTTACCCGCAATGTCGCGGGTGAACAACGACAACAATAATTGGGCTTCCGCAAAGTCCATGGCTGGGATCGGGGAAAAAGAACGCGATGGCGCGAATAAAGAGCACGTTGACCGCGAAGAGCGGCGACGGCGAGAGCAATGCGGCCGAATGGAAGAGGCTCGTTGACGAACTCAACCAGCGCCGGCGCGCCGCCGCGGAGGGCGGTTCGCGCAAGGCCCGCGAACGCCATGTCGGGAGGGGCAAGCTGCTCACCCGCGAACGGGTCGCCGGCCTGATCGATCCCGGCGCCCCGTTCCTGGAAATCGGCGCGCTCGCCGCCTTCGGCATGTATGAGGGCGACGTCCACGGCGCGGGTCTGGTGACGGGAATAGGCCTCATCGGCGGCCGCGAGGCGATGATCATCGCCAACGATCCGACGATCAAGGGCGGCGCCTATTATCCGATGACGGTCAAGAAGCATCTGCGCGCGCAGGAAGTCGCGGCCGAGAACCGTCTCCCCTGCGTCTATCTGGTCGACTCGGGCGGCGCCAATCTGCCTTACCAGGCCGAAGTTTTCCCCGACCGCGAGCATTTCGGCCGAATCTTCTTCAACCAGGCGCGCATGTCGTCGGCCGGGATCGCCCAGATCGCGGTGGTCATGGGGTCCTGCACCGCGGGCGGCGCCTATGTGCCGGCGATGTCCGACGAGACCATCATCGTCGATAGGCAGGGCACGATCTTTCTGGCCGGGCCGCCGCTGGTGAAGGCGGCGACCGGCGAAACGGTGAGCGCCGAAGCTCTCGGCGGCGGAGACATGCACACCCGCGTCTCGGGAGTGGCGGATGCGCTGGCGAGCGACGATGCGCATGCGCTCGCGCTCGCGAGGCGCGCGGTCGCCACGCTCAACCGGGCGCCGAAACGCGCGATCGACTGGGCGAAGCCCGTCGAGCCCGCCTATCCGGCCGAGGAGCTCGAGCGCATCGCGCCGGTCGACCTTCGCCAGCAGGTCGACGCGCACGAGATCATCGCCCGCATCGTCGACGGGTCCGAGTTCGACGAGTTCAAGCCGCGCTACGGGGTGACGCTCGTCACCGGCTTTGCCCGCCTGTCCGGGATGCTGATCGGAATCATCGCCAGCAATGGCGTGCTCTTTTCCGACAGCGCGCTCAAGGGGACGCATTTCATCGAACTCTGCGCCCAGCGCGGCGTGCCGATCCTGTTCTTGCAGAACATCTCCGGCTTCATGGTCGGCGAGCGCTACGAGGCGGGGGGCATCGCCAAGGACGGCGCGAAGCTGGTGACCGCCGTCGCCTGCGCCAACGTGCCCAAGATCACGCTGATTGTCGGCGGCTCCTTCGGCGCCGGCAACTACGGCATGTGCGGGCGCGCCTATTCTCCGCGCTTCCTGTTCATGTGGCCGAACGCCCGCATCAGCGTGATGGGCGGCGAGCAGGCGGCGAGCGTGCTGGCGACGCTGAGGCGCGATGCGCTCGATGCGCAGGGGCGCGAATGGCCGAAGGCGGACGAGGAAGCGTTCAAGGCCCCGATCCGGGCCAAATACGAGGCCGAGGGGTCGCCCTATTACGCCACGGCGAGGCTCTGGGACGACGGCATCGTGACGCCTCATGAAACGCGGCGGGTCCTGTCGCTGGCGTTCTCGGCCACGCTCAACGCGGAGGTCGAGCCGACCCGGTTCGGGGTCTTCCGCATGTAGTTGTGGGTGGGGTTGGGGGAGCGTACGAAACAAATGGAGTGCCGAGTTTTCAGCAACTCATGTTGCCGGCGCTGCAAACGATCGGGCAGCGTTATGACGAGATCAGCATTTCGGGGCTGGAGGACGAAGTCAGCAAGGCGCTGAGGATTTCCGGCGAGGACCGGCGCCTCAGGCTGCCGAGCGGCAACCAGACGCTGTTCGCCAATCGGCTCAATTGGGCGAGGTCGTATCTGTCGAAGGCGGGACTGATCGAACTGCCACGGCGCGGCTATTGCCGCGCCACCGACCGGGGCCGCGAGCTGCTCGCCGAGGGGATGAGCGAGATCGACCTCGGAACGCTCGAACGCTATCCGGAATTCGTCGCCTGGCGGTCTCAGAGCAAGGGCGGCGAAACGGAGGAGGAAACCGGGTCGCGGGACGATGCGGAGGAGTCGATCGCTTCGAGCTTCGAGCTCCTCAACGCCGAGCTTGCACGCGACATCGTCGGCCGGGTGCATTCGTTCAGTCCCGCCTTCTTCGAGCGCCTCATCATCGACCTTCTGGTGCGCATGGGCTACGGCGGCGGACGGGTTGAGATGGGGAAGGCGCTGGGCCGTGTCGGCGACGGCGGGGTGGACGGCGTCATCAAGGAGGACGAGCTCGGCCTCGACGTTGTCTATGTGCAGGCCAAGCGCCTAGATCCCAACAAGGGCGTCCCCTTGGGCGAAGTGCGCGATTTCGTCGGCGGCCTCGAGGGCCATCGAGCGAGCAAGGGGGTGCTGGTCACCACCTCGTACTTTCCCAGCACCGCTTACGACTTCATCACCCGGGTCTCGAAGCGCGTCGTGCTGATCGACGGACAGGGGCTTGCGAATCTCATGATCCGCCACCGCGTCGGCGTCCGGGTCAAGGACGTTTACGAGGTGCGCAAGATCGACGAGGCCTATTTCGTCGAATAGCGCGAGATGATTTCAGGTCGATCCAAAGCCGTCATCGCGAGCCCGACCCCCCGGGGGAGGGCGTGGCGGCCCAGGGAACGTAGGGCGCCCGGCGACGCTGGATCGCCGCGTCGGCCTTCGGCCTGCTAGCCCTGAGGAGAGCGTCGCGACCAGCGTCTGCCGGCCTTAGGTTCCTTTTAGGTTCGCGCCCCTAATGTTTTCAGTGCGTTGGGCCCCCGTTTAGGTTCGCGCTTGCAAATATTTACAGAAATAACATGTAATTTATTTTTCACAGCGGCGCCCGACCCAACAGCAAATCGCTCCAAAAGCAATTATCA
>DATNBG010000350.1:0-5097 GCA_035572075.1 Roseiarcus sp.
ACTTGCACATATTATGCGTCACTATGCTGGATCAGGCAACCGGCGGAAAGCCGGAATGGGAGTGAACGTTCGAGGAGTAGAGAGATGAAATCGGTTTCGATCCTGCTCGTGGGCCTGACCGCATTGGCCGCTTCAACCTTCGGCGCGGCCGCCGCGGACAAGGTCAAAGTCGGGCTCATTGTGACGCTCTCGGGCCCCGCCGCGGTGCTCGGCGGACAGGTGCGCGACGGCTTCAACCTGGCGGTCAAGACGCTGGGGGGCAAGCTCGGCGGGCTCGACGCGGACGTGATCGTCGTCGACGACGAGCTCAAGCCGGACGTCGCGGTGACCAAGGTCAAGGGGCTCATTGAGCGCGACCATGTCAATTTCGTCGTCGGCCCCGTGTTCTCGAACATCCTCCTGGCGATCCACAAGCCGGTCGTCGAGTCGAACGCGTTTCTCATCTCGCCCAACGCCGGCACATCCAGTTTCGCCGGCAAGGAGTGCAACCCGAACTTCTTCGTCACGTCTTACGAGAACGACCAGGTTCACGAGGTTCTCGGCAAATACGCGCAGGACAAGGGCTACAAGTCCGCCTTCCTGATGGCCCCGAACTACCAGGCCGGCAAGGACGCGCTGGCTGGATTCAAGCACGAGTTCAAGGGCAAGATCGTCGACGAGGTGTACACGCCGCTCGGCCAGCTCGATTTCTCCGCCGAACTCGCCAAGATCGCCGCCGACAAGCCGGACGCGTTCTTCACCTTCATGCCGGGCGGCATGGGGGTGAATCTCGTCAAGCAATACCGTCAGGCCGGGCTCGCCTCGATTCCGTTCCTCTCCGCGTTCACCGCCGACGAGTCGACGCTGCCCGGCGAGAAGGACGCCGCGCTCGGCTTCCTCGGCGGCGCCGACTGGGCGCCGGACATGGACAACCCGCAGTCCAAAGCCTTCGTCAAGGCCTATGAGGCCGCCTATGGCGCCGTGCCCGGCAGCTACGCGATGCAGGCCTATGACGCGGCGATGCTGATCGACAGCGCAATCAAGGACGCGGGCGGCAAGCTTTCCGACAAGGACGCGCTGCGCGCCGGGCTCAAGAAGGCGAACTTCACTTCGCTGCGCGGCAAGTTCAAGTTCGGCGTCAACAACTATCCGATCCAGGATTTCTATCTGGTCAAGGCAGCCAAGCGCCCCGACGGCAAATACGAGACGGAGATCGTTCAGCGCGTGTTCACGGACTATGTCGACAGCTACGCCAAGGATTGCCACATGAAGTAGCGGCCCGGCGCGCGCCCATGTCGCTCGGGCTCGTCATCGTCCAGACCTTGAACGGCCTGCAGCTTGGCGTTCTGCTGTTCCTCATCGCCGCGGGCCTGACGCTGACCTTCGGGGTGATGAATTTCGTCAATCTCGCTCATGGCGTTCAGTATATGGTCGGCGCTTATCTCGCCGCCATGTTCGCTTCTCTGACCGGCGGATTCTGGGGGGCGCTTGCGCTCACCCTGCCCGCCGCGCTCGCATTCGGCCTTGCCCTCGAAGTTCTGATCTTCCGGTGGCTCTACGACCGGGACCACCTCTCCCAGATTCTCGCCACCTTCGGCGTCATCCTGTTTCTGAACCAGGCGGTGAAGACGATCTGGGGCGCGGCGCCCCTCAGCGTGCCCGCGCCCGCGGCCCTGTCGGGGAGCATCGTCCTCATGCCGGGTCTGCTCTTCCCGGTTTACCGGCTCGCGCTCATCGGCGCGGGCCTTGCGACAGCGTTGGCTCTCTATGTCTTCATCAACCATACGAGGGTCGGCATGCTGGTTCGCGCGGGCGCGACCAACGCCCCGATGGTTTCGGCGCTCGGCGTCAACATCCGCCGGCTGTTCATGCTGGTCTTCGGCTTCGGCGCCATGCTCGCGGGCTTCGCGGGCGCGCTGGTCGCGCCGATCCTGTCGGTCGAGCCGGGCATGGGCGACAATCTCCTGATCCTCGCCTTCGTGGTGATCGTGATTGGCGGGATCGGCTCGATTCGCGGGGCGTTCATTGCAGCGCTGATGGTCGGCCTCATCGACACTCTGGGGCGCGCGTTCGGACCGCAGCTGCTGCGCCTCGCGCTCAGCCCCTCCGCCGCCAGCCAGACGGGGCGGGCGCTCGCGCCGATGCTGATCTACATCCTCATGGCGGCGGTGCTGTTCGAGCGCCCCTCCGGCCTGTTCCCGGTCAAGCGATGAGCTTGCGCGGCCAGACGCCCGCTGTCCTTCTCTTCGCGGGGCTTACGCTCTTCCCTTTCGCCGCTCGCTTCGGCGCCGACGCCTATCTGATCGCGCTTGGCGCGCGCATGCTCATCCTGGCGCTCGCCGCCCTTTCGCTCGATTTCCTCGTTGGCCAAGGCGCTCTCATTTCCTTCGGCCACGCCGCCTATCTCGGGATCGGGGCCTATTCGGTGGTGCTGGCCTCGATGGCGGGGATCGACGATTTCCTCCTCCAGGCGCTGATCGCCATCGCCGCCGCCGCCGTCTTCGCCGCGCTGACCGGCTATGTCTCGCTGCGCGCGAGCGGGGTCTACTACATCATGAGCACGCTCGCTTTCGGGCAGATGCTCTATTTCCTGTTCGTGTCGCTCTCGGCGCTCGGCGGGGACGACGGCTATACGCTGTCGAGCCGCAGCAGCGTCTTTGGCAAGCCGCTCATCGCGAGCGACTTCGCCTTCTATTTTCTCTGCCTTGCCGCGCTCGCGCTCGCCTACCTCTTGCTGGCGCGGATCACGCAGTCGCGCTTCGGCCGCGCCCTCAACGCGATCCGGCAGAATCCTGTGCGCGCCCGGGCGGTCGGCTTCAGGCCCTTCCCGTTTCAGCTCGCCGCCTGCGTGATCGCGGGCGCGATCGCCGGCGTCGCCGGGACGCTCCTCGCCAACCAGAGCGAATTCGTCGCCCCCGCCTTCATGTCCTGGCAGCGGTCGGGCGAGCTCCTGGTGATGACGCTCCTTGGCGGGGTCGGTTCGCTGTGGGGCGCCATCCTTGGCGCGATCACTTATCTTACGCTCGAGGAGACGCTTTCGCTCATCACCGACCAGACGCATCTCATCATCGGCCCCCTTCTCGTCATCGTCGCCCTCTTCGGCCGGCGGGGGCTTGCGGGAGCGCTGACCCCGCTCTCGGGAGGCGTCGCGTGAGCCAATCGCTTCTCAGCGTCGAGGGCCTGACGAAACGGTTCGGCGCGCTGGTCGTGACCGACGACGTCAGCTTCGAACTGAACGAAGGGCGCCTCGTGGCGCTGATCGGCCCCAATGGGGCCGGCAAGACGACGCTGATCGATCAGCTCTCCGGCGCCGCGCGCCCGGATGCCGGACGCATCGCCTTCGACGGCCTCGACATATCGAGATGCGACATGCCGGCGCGGGCGGAACTTGGACTCGTGCGATCCTTTCAGATCGCGGCCGTCCTTCCCGAATTCAGCGCGCTCGACAATGTGGCGCTCGCCGTGCAGGCGCGCTCGGGCTCGAGCTTCCGCTTCTTCGGCGCCGTCGCGGGCGAGGACGGGCTGAATGCGCCCGCCTTGGCCGCGCTCGAACGCGTCGGACTGCTTGCTCGCGCGGGCGAGAAGGCCGGCGAACTGTCGCATGGCGAGAAGCGGCTGCTCGAAATCGCGATCGCGCTCGCGCTCAAACCCCGCTTGATGCTGCTCGACGAGCCCTTCGCCGGGCTCGGCGCCGAGGAGACCCGCGCCGGCGTCGATTTGATCGGCGGCCTCAAGAGCGAGGTCACCATGCTTCTGGTGGAGCACGACCTCGACGCCGTATTCGCTCTTGCCGACGAGATCGCGGTTCTGGTCGACGGACGCCTGATCGCCTGGGGAACTCCCGAGGAGGTCCGCGCCGACAAGGCCGTGCGCGCCGCCTATCTCGGCGAGGAGGCGTTCGCATGATGCTGAGCGTCGAGGCGATCGAGGCGGGCTACGGCGGCGCCCGGGTGCTCAAGGGCGTCGATTTCGATCTCGGCGAAGGCGAGGCGCTCGCGCTCATGGGGCGGAACGGCATGGGCAAGACCACGACGGTCAGGGCGTTGTTCGGCCTCCTGCCGCTCAAGGCGGGGCGGATCGTGTTCGAGGGACAAGCCCTCAACGGACGGCCGCCTTACGCCATCGCGCGCGCAGGTCTGGGCCTTGCGCCGGAGGGGCGCCAGACCTTCCCGACCCTGACCGTCGAGGAGAATCTCGTCGCCACCGCCGCGACGCGAAAGCGCCGCGGACGCTGGACGCTTGCCGAGGCGTTCCGCCTCTTTCCCCGCCTCGCCGAGCGCCGGCGCAATACCGCGAGCCAGCTCTCCGGCGGAGAGCAGCAGATGCTGTCGATTGGCCGCGCGCTGATGACCAACCCAAAGCTCATCGTGCTCGACGAGGCGACCGAAGGGCTTGCTCCGCTCATCCGGGCGGAAATCTGGGATTGCCTCAAGCGCCTGAAGGCGGAGGGCCAGTCGATTCTGGTGATCGACAAGAATCTGAAAGCGCTCCTCGGCTTGGCCGACCGCGTCGCGGTGATCGAGAAGGGGCGCATCGTCTGGCGCGGTTCGGCCGAGGGGTTTCGCTCCGACCCGTCGATCGTCGAACGCTTTCTTCACCTCGGCGGCGCGCCCGCGCCGTCTTCATAGTGTCGCATGAAGGAGGATCGCATGGCGCTGGCGCCCGGTATCACCAAGGCTGGCGACGGCCTCGACAACATCGCCTGGAACATTCTCGGTCAGACCTACGTGCCCAAGTCCGTCTCCGAGAGCTCCTTCTCGTGGCACGCGACCTTTCCGCCGGACACGTTCGTGCCGCCGCATATCCATCCGACGCAGGACGAGTTCATCTACATGTTCGAGGGCCAGTTCGAGCTGATGCTCGACGGCCGCACGGCGTTCGCCAATCCGGGCGATCTGGTGCGGATGCCGATGGGCCTGCCGCATGCGATCTACAACAAATCGGGCCGGGCGGTGAAATGCATGTTCTGGGTGTCGCCGACCCGCCGGCTCTATGATCTGTTCTGGGGGATCCACAACATGGCCGAGCAGACGCCGGCTGAAGTGGTCGCGCTGTCGGCCAAGCACGAAGTCGACTTTTTGCCCCCGCCGGAAGAGGCGAGTTAAGGAGCGGTTGCGG
>DATNBG010000351.1:0-2218 GCA_035572075.1 Roseiarcus sp.
GCTGAAAGCGGCGCGCTCTCAAGGAAAGGTCTATCTTCGCCACGACTCGCATTGGACGCCGCGCGGGGCGATCGCGGGATACAACGCGGTGGTCGAGGCCGACGGCCATCCAGACTGGCGTGTCGATCCGGCGACAGCGCTAGGTCCCCCCACCCTGGTCAAGGGCGGGGACCTGGCACGCCTCGCGGGCGTGCAGGACGAAGTCACGGAAATGGTCGAAGAAATGACCCTGCCCGTGAAGGGCGCGGACCAGACAATCTCTGAAGGTGTGATGGCCGATCATGTGATTGCGACGGGCACCCCCGGCAAGACCGTGATGGTGATCGGCGATTCGTTCACGCACTTCTACTTCCCGCTCATGCTCTCCCAGCACACGGCGCGCGCGATTTGGATCCATCATCGTTATTGCGGATTCGACTGGCGCCTGATCGACAGGTTCCATCCGGACGAAGTGTGGTGGGCGCCGACCGAGCGCTTTCTCATTTGCGAGCCGGGCGCGCGCCCGGTCAATTTTCCAGATCGAACAGTTTCGTCGTCCGAACGCGGCTAGGGATCAGCGACGGTCCGAGACGCCTCCGGTCCGGGCGAAGCGGCCGCGGTTTGAGGCTGGTTTGAGGCGGCGGCTATTGCCGCAGACCACGCTATCGCTGTATTCCGGGCGGCGCTCCCAAAGCCAGGCTCTGAATTGATGAGGTCGACGAATGGACTTGAATTCGGCCGCCGCCGTGCTTCGGACCTACGAAAGCAATCCATATTCTCGCGAAATCGATCCTCATGACGAGATGTGGAAGGCTGGGCCTGAATGGTATTGGACTGTGGGCCGCAGCGGGCTTGATTGCATTCTCAAAGGGCTCCTCGCGAGTCCGCTCTCCAAACCGAGCTCGATTTTGGACCTGGCTTGCGGTCATGGCCGTGTCGCCCGGCACATACGCTCAGCCTTTCCGGATATTCGCCTCATCTGGTGCGACGTCAACGGTCCAGAGTTTTGTGCGAAGACCTTCGGCGGGGAGGCGCTTCGCTCGGACCACGACCTGCTGAACGTGAAGCTGCCTCGCGTTGACGCAATCTGGATCGGTTCGCTGTTCACCCACGTGACCGAGGATCGGGCGCGCGCTTGGCTCGCCCACATTTGCGCTTGCCTGAATCCGGGCGGGGCCATGATCGCCACATTCCACGGCCGCACCAACCTCCAGCTTTACCGTTCCTCGTTCCCGGACGCGGCGCCGACACTCGATCGCCTCGAGGCGCAATGCCTGGCTGAAGGATGGGCCTATGAACCGTATAACGCGGCTGATCCGGAATGGGGATCCTCGGTGACCCGAGTCGATCGCCTCGCGCGCCTCGCGGCCGAGGTGCCCGACACCCGGATCGGCGGCCTTTCGGAAGGGGGCTGGGCTTCCAATCAGGACGTTCTGGTGTTGATCAAAAGGTAGCGGCGCGATCCATCGCCACGTCGAGCGCGGCGACGGATTGCCAATCGCCCATCGCCTCGAGGAACGAGCGGCGGAAGGCGTCGCGGGAAAAGTGCTTTCGCGCATACTGCACCTGGCGCGCGGACGCTTCGCTCCAGGCGGCGTCGTCGAGGAGGAGTTTCACCGCCGCATCCGCCAGCCCGCGCGGGTCGTCGGCGATGCTGACCGCCTGGTCGAGCCCCGGCAAACCCTGGGCACCGACGCTGGTGGTGACGAGCGGTAAGCCTTCGCGCAACGCTTCCACCACCTTTGATTTGACGCCCGCGCCGACGCGCAGCGGAACCATCGCGATCCGCGCCCGCGCGTAACGCGCGCGCAGCTCATCCTCGCTCACCCGGCCCGCGACCTCGACCCACGCGCCGCCAAGCGCGCGAACGCCAGGCGAGGGATTGGCGCCGACCAGCGCCAACGTGGCGTCAGGAACCCGCTCCCGGATCAGGGGCATGATCTCGCTCTTAAGCCACGCCGCCGCGTCCTCATTCGGCGGATGGGCGAACCCGGCGACGAACAGAATCTCGTGATTGTCCGCTGGGCGCCGGCGGTCGCCAAAGTCGTCATACGCGTACGGGATGATGGCGGCCGCCCGCGCCGACGCGGATCCCACCACCGCGATTTCCTCGGGCGAGGGATAGAGCACGGCGTCGGCGCGCCGCCAGATCGCGCGCTCGGTCTTCTCGATCGCCGCGGCCTCTGCGGCCAACTCAGCGTCGCCCGCCCTCTCGGCCTGCATACCGAGCCGCTGAAAA
>DATNBG010000352.1:0-8014 GCA_035572075.1 Roseiarcus sp.
GAACCCCTCCCTTGTAGTCAAAACAAAAGGTTAGGTCTGAACCCCAGCCCGACGCAAGGACGATCGAGTCACCAACCGGACTTGGCGATAGGTTGGACTACCAATGCGAAGCGGACCGGCGATCCGATCGGCAGCCGCGGCCCGGCGTCCGCGAGACGGGCCGGGCTCGTCATGCTCGGATCGCGTGCCAGCTCGGCCCAGGATTGGCCGCGAGGATTTGGCTGCCGCCGGGAATCTGGGTGGTCCCGTTCATTTCCCAGATCGCGGCCTGGCCACTCACGTTCTGCCACAGGATGTCGGAGAAGCCGTCGCCGTTGAAGTCGCTTGCTCCGATCGCATGCCAGCTGGTCCCGGGAATGGAGCTGACCACCCCGCCGCCGAGCACATTGGTCCCGTTCATCTCCCACACCGCCGCCTGGCCGTTGCCGGTGTTCTGGAACAGGATGTCGGACAGGCCGTCGCCGTTGAAATCGCCGGTTCCGATCGCCTTCCAGCTTGGCCCCGCGTTGACGCCAAGGGTCCCGCCGCCGATGATGCTGGTTCCGTTCATCTCCCAGATCGCCGTCTGGCCGGTGCTGGCGTTCTGCCACAGGATGTCGGAATGCCCATCCGCATTGAAGTCGCCGCTTCCGACCGCGGTCCAAGCGGGCCCCGGATTGGGGCTCACCGGCCCGCCGCCGATGATCGTGTTCCCATTGATTTCCCAGATCGCGGCTTGCCCGTTGGTGTTCTGAAACAGAATGTCGGCGGCGCCGTCCGCGTTGAAGTCGCCGGTTCCGACCGCTTTCCAGCTTGGCCCCGGATTGGCGAGCGATCCCCCGCCGATGACGTTCGTTCCGTTCATGTTCCAGATCGCGATCTGGCCGCTCGCATCCTGCCAAAGGATGTCGGAATGGCCGTCGCCGTTGAAGTCGCCGCTGCCGGCCTCGGTCCAACTCGGTCCGGGGTTGAACGGCAGGATCTGGCTGCCGCCGGAAATCTGGTTGGTCCCGTTCATCTCCCAGATCGCGACCTGGCCGTTGTCGTTGTGCCATTGGATGTCGGCGAAGCCGTCAGTGTTGAAATCGCGAGTCTGCGGGTTGAGGACGATCGAGGAGTCCGTGTTGTTGTTGCCGGAACTGAAATCGTTGAAGGTGTAGACGGAGCGCTCATTGGTGAGCGTTGCGGCGTTGACGTCGAAAGTCGCCAGATTGGCGATCGTGACCGGCAATCCGATAAGATGTCCGGCGGCGTCAAAGCGTTGCGCCCGGTCCACGCCGGCCGCGACATCCTCCCAGACGACCTCGAAGCCGCCGTCCGGCAGCGCTGTGACGTCGTTCGACAGTTGCGTTCCGGCCTGGTTGAACTGGTTGACCAGGATGTCGCCCGCGACGATGGCGCCGTTCGCGTTATAGACGCTCGCCCGGATGCCTTGGCTGGTTCCGCTGACGTCGCCGGCCGAGTCGGTCCAGGTCACGACAAAGCCGCCGCCCGCCAACGCGGCTACATGCGGGTTTGTCTCGGTGGCGCCGCTGCCGGCGCCAACGACGTTTATCGGCGAGACGACGTTTGCGCCGCTCTCCGTCTTGATCGTGAAGAAAACGTCGTCGTCGGTCGAGCTGCCGCCGAACGGGCTCTCGAAAACGGCGACAAAGTTGCCGTTCTTGAGGGTAGCCAGATCGGAGAGATCGCTCCGGTCGGTGTCGTTAAAGAGCGTGATCACCGGGCCGGCCGCGCCGGCCGCGCTAACCGTCCGGGCCAGGATGTCCCAGTCGGTCGCCGAGTTCTGGATCGTGTACGACACGACCAGACTGCCGTCGGCGAACGATGTCACCGACGGGTCATTGGCGACTGAGGTCGAGCCATCGATCAGGATAGGATTTGCAAGCCGGCTCAGCGAGGCGTTGGTTCTGACGACATAAACGTCAAAATCGGGACCGTTGTTAAAATTGTCGGTGAACGCCGTCGCGACGCCGCTTGCTTGCCCCGCGATCGGAAGCGCGACCGCAGCCGGCTGGGAGGCGTTGAACGGAACTCCAAACGCATTGTTGAGCGGCAGCAGTGAGACATCGCCGCCGATAGGATTGCCGAACGTGTCGAAGTGCCGCCCGACAATGTCGGCGTGACCTGAGTTGAAATTGCCGCTGTCCCGCCAGACCGCGTAAAAGTCGCCCAGGGGAGTTGCGGCGACGACGCCGCTGTCCTGCTGCAAACCGTTATCGGTTGCGTTGTCGACAAACGTCCGGACAACCGGTTTGCTCATTGCGCCGTCCTCCCCTGCGTGCCCACGGCATGCGTGCCCGGAGGACTCCTCCCGTTCACAGCTCCATGAGCGGCATATTACGCGTTATCTTTGATAATCGGGCGGCTGAACGAGCTGCGCAATAGGTAGAAATACCTATCTCAGTGTCGGGAGGCTCGGCGACCGTGCGTTTCGGTCGCCCGGCGGCGAAGCGGCGAGGGGAGACCCAAATCAAGGACGGCCCGAAAAGGCCCGCCGCCCCCAGGCGGTGCGTCCGCAGCCCATTCTTGCAATGGGGCTTACGCCTTATGACGCATCCTTGATTTGGATCTCCCCTCTCGAGTCTTGCGACGGACCGTTTGCGCTAGTCCGCCGCGAGCATCCCCCTCAAGCTGTGGCTTTCGCCGTCGAGCATGGCGTAGGCGATATCGTCGATGCGCCATTCGCCGCGCTCGAACACCATGGCGTAGGTGAGCCGCTCCCGCGCGCCGTCGCCGCGGGCGAATTCGGCCAGAACCCGCGCTTCGTCGCGAGCTTCCGAGATCGGAGCGATGCTGAGCGCGACAAGATGGGGCGCCCGGTCGATGAACGGATCGCGGATGAGCGCGGGCGGCGCGCCGCCGATCACCTCGTCGGCCGCGATCGAGCGCAACAGCGAACGCGAGAAGAACCGCGCCCTAAGCGTGTTGTCGCCCATGACCCCTGGGCCGCGGCCCTGAATGGCCGCTTCATCGGCCGCGTAGGCGGCCTTGACCGCCGCTTCCGGAGAATGCCGTCCGATACCCGCCTCGGCCGCCAGCGCGAAGGGAAGGAGACAGGCCACCGCGACCAGGATCCTCTTCATGACGCAAGTCCTCCGAGTTCGTTAAAGCGACGTTAACGTCATTCCGCCTCGTTGACTGTGACGGCCGTCACACTCCGAACAGCCGGAGGCGCGAAGGGGGGACGCCTCCAACCGCCGGAGGCCAGACATTAAACATTTATGATGCGTTTAATACGACTTCAGTGGGCGCATCCCCTGCCCGAGTCGCGCAAAGTAGGCCCTAAACCCCTGAAAGCGCTTGCTTGCGCGCGGATGCGCGCGCCGTTCGTTCCGTCGGGTTCCCGGGGCCTGGCGGCTGCGCCAGGCGGGCCGCTCAGCGCCTGCGGTCCGCGAACGCCCGGCTAAGAAAAAGCCCGCCGTGGCGCAGGCCCTCGCCGTCGATCCCATGACCGATCCCGAGCGAGAGGTGCCACTCAACCGGGATCGACGCCTTGGCCAGCGCTTCCGCCGCCATGAACATGGCCTCGAACGGGATCATCGGATCCTGCTCGCCGTGGACGAGCAGGATGGGCGGAGGACGACCATGCCCATCGTGCGCCGCGGCTTCGCTCAAGCGCTCGGGCCCGATCAGGAGGCCGGAAAAGCCCAGGATCGCCGCGGGCGCGCGCGGACGCCTCAAGCCCACATGCAGCGCCATCATCGCTCCCTGGCTGAAGCCGACCAGCGCCAGCTTCGATTCGTCGAGGCCGAGCCGCGCAAGCTCGGCGTCGAGAAAAGCATCGATCGCGCCCCGCGCTTTGACCGCGCCATTCCAGCGCTCCGCTGCGCCGGCTTCGTCGTCGGGCGGGCGACTGGAGAGGGGGAACCACTGCCGGCCCATCGGGGCGGCCGGGCTGCGCTCCGGCGCATGGGGCGAGACGAACGCCGCCTCGGGCAGAATCGCGCGCCACTGGCGCCCAATCTCGATGAGGTCGGCGCCGTCCGCGCCATAGCCGTGGAGGAAGACCACGAGCTGGCTGGTTCGGCCGGCGGCCGCGGGGACGCGGGGTCCGTCCAGGACGGCGCTCATCAGATTTCGGCTCCGGGTTGATCGGCGTTTGGCTTAGCGTGAACCGTCGGCGAGAGCCATCCCCGAGCGCGCCTTGACGCCCCGGTAATAGGCCCAGAGCATGCGGGCGGCGACGCCTCTTAAGGGTCGCCAGCGTTCGGCGATCCGCTCGAGCCTCTCGGCGTCGGGGCGCCGCTTGAGATTGAGGGCCAGTCTCGCGGCTTCCTGCAACGCCAGGTCGCCGGCTGGGAAGGCGTCGGGATGGCCGAGGCAGAACAGGAGGAAAATGTCCGCCGTCCATGGGCCCACCCCCTTGATCTTGACCAGGGCCTTGTGCGCCTCCTCGGCGTCGAGGTCGCCAAGGCCTTCAAGATCGAGGCCGCCCTCGATGATCGCCTGCGCCGCCGCGCGCAACGCGGCGATCTTGGCGCTCGACAATCCGCAGGCGCGCAGGTCCTCTTCCGTCGCCTTGGCGATTTCCGCCGCCTCGAGGGGCGCGACGCGCGCCTGCAACCGGGCGAAAATGGCGGTCGCGCTTGCGGTCGACACCTGCTGCGCCACGACGATCGCGGCCAGCCCCGCAAAGCCCGCCTGCCTGCGGCGAAGCGGCGGCGGGCCGCCGGTCGCGACCAGGCGATCGATGAGCTCGGGATCCTTGGCGCGCAGGCGCTTCGCCGCCTCGCTCAACGCCGCCTCGTCGTCGATCGGCGGGCCGGGATGGTAGACCCGTTTTTTGGGCCCGCGGGCGCGCCGGCTTGCCCGCGCGCTTGGCTTAAGGTTTCGCTTTGCCGCCATGCCCGCTGAGCTTCCCGCGACGCCGATCTTCCGTTTCGCGCCTTCGCCGAATGGGGCGCTCCATCTCGGCCACGCCTATTCCGCGCTCATGAACGAGCGCCTGGCCGCCAAGACCGGCGGGCTCGTGCTTCTGCGCATCGAGGATCTCGATCGCACGCGCTGCAAGCCGCGTTTCGAGGCGGCGATCGTCGACGACCTCGCCTGGCTCGGGCTTCGCTTTCCAGCGCCCCATCGCCGGCAGAGCGAGCATGGGCGCGACTACGCGGCGGCGCTCGCGCGCCTCGCGGGCCAGGGCCTCGTCTACCCCTGCTTTTGCAGCCGCTCGGAGATTGCGCGCGCTTGCGCGGGCCGGCGCGACCCGGACGGCGCGCCACTTTATCCCGGAACTTGCCGCGCGCTGTCGGCGGCCGAGGCGCGCTCCCGTCTCGCCCGCGGCGACAAGGCTGCGTTCCGCCTCGACATGCGCCGCGCGCTCGACGCCGCGCCGGCGGGTCTTCTCTGGAGCGAGTATGGCGAGGGCGTCGTTCCCTCGCAGCGTCCGGCCGCGCCCGAGGCCTGGGGCGACGTGGTCCTCTCCGGCCGCGATCTCGCGGCGAGCTATCATCTGGCGGTCACGGTCGACGACGCGCTGCAGGGCGTGACCGACGTCGTGCGCGGGCGGGACCTCCTGGCCTCGACCGCGGTCCACCGGCTCCTGCAGACGCTGCTCGACCTTGCCGAACCGCGCTACCGGCACCACCGGCTCGTTCTCGATCCGAGCGGGGCAAAACTGTCGAAAAGCCGTCAATCCGTGTCGTTGGCGGAACTGCGCGGAACTGGCTTGAGCCCGGACGAGGTTCGCGCGGCGCTGGGGTTCGGGGCGGGCGCCGCCGGCGGACTCGCGGTCGAGTTGAGCTGAAGCTCGGCGGTCGCGGCGGACGCGGGCGCCGGCTTCGCCGCCGCCATCGCCGCGGCGGAGGGGGACTCGGCCATGAGCGCGTCGACGCGGTCGCGCTCGCGCTTGAAAGCCGCCAGCATCTTGCCGTCGAACTCGCGCGTGCGCGGCAGCTTGATCGCCATCGGGTCGACGAAGTTGCCGTTGATGATCACCTCGTAGTGCAGGTGCGGGCCGGTCGCCAGTCCGGTTTCGCCGAGATAGCCGATGGTCTGACCCTGGACGACGTGCGCGCCATCAGCGATCCCGCGGCCGAAGCCTGACATGTGATTGTAGGTGGTCACGTAACCGTTGGCGTGCTGGATCTCGACCCGCCGTCCGTAGCCCGAGTCCCAGTCCGCCTCGATAATGGTTCCGTTGCCCGCGGCGAAGATCGGCGTGCCGATCGGCGCCGCCCAATCGATGCCGGTGTGCATGCGCGTATAATGCAGGATCGGATGATAGCGCATGCCGAACGGCGAAGTCAGTTCGCCCTCGGCGATCGGTTTGCGCACCAGGAACTTGCGCATCGAGCGACCGTTTTCGTCGTAGTAGTCGACCATGTTGTCGTCGGGAGTCCGGAAGCGGTAGTACTTGAACGTCTGGTCCCGCACCGTCATCGAAGCGCACAGGAGCTCCGGCCGCGGATTGATGTCGTCGGGGTCGGAATAGAACGCCTCGATCGAATCGCCTGGCGCCGTGGCGCGCTGGAAATCGACGTCGTTGGCGAAAACCCGCGTCGTCATGTCGATGATCGAGCGGGGCACGCCCTGTTTGAGCTCCGTCTCGTAAAGGCTCTCATAAAGGCTCATGCCGCCGCCGGCCCCCTCGTCGCCGGGCGCTTTCGGCTTGCGCGGCCCTTGCGCGGCGCCAAGCGTCACCGGCTTGTAGGCGCCGCTGTCGGTGACCGCGACTGTCGCCTTGAGCTGGTCGTCGGCGTACACCGAGACTCGGGCTATTCCCGGCCTTCCTCCCCGAACGGCGGGCTCCTCCGGCAGGAGGATGATCTTCTGACCCTCGCCGACCGGCGATTCGCCATGCTTGAGGCCGAACGCGGCCAGGATGGCCTGGGCGGCCTCCGGGCTCGCGCCATTCGCCTTGAGCACGTCCTCGAAACTCTCGCCATGGCGCATTTGAACGAGCTTCTCGCTAGGAGACGCGTCGTCCGGGCTCGATTTGACCACGTTGGTCACGTTTTCGGGAATCATCCGCACTTCGATCGAGGCGAAGGGCGTGCTGGGAGAAACGCTGCCGACGGTCGCGTAGGCGGAGAGCTCGCGCAACGCCTGGCTCGCCCGGCTGGTCCGGGCCAGCAGGATCTGCGGCGGCAACGACGTTGGGGCCTTTTGGGCGTCGGCGGACGCTTTCAGCGTCTCGACCACCTGCGCTTCCGCCTCGGCCTGGGTCAGTTCTCCCGAAATGTGATCCGCATCGCCCGGGGTGAGATCCTGGACGCGGAAGGTCACCTCCGCGTTGTCCTGAACCGGGCCGGGATCGGGCGGCGGCTCGGCGACGTCCGCGCCCCCGCTGGTGATTTTGAGGGGATTGAACGGCGGCACCGCGTCGGCGAACCCGGTCGGGGTCAAGGTCAGCGTGGTTTGGAGACGGGTGAAGGGCCGGTCCTTCACCACCTCCCGGTCGCCGACCTTGATGGTCACCGGGGCGTTGAAAGTCTGCTTGTCCGAGACAATGTCGACGGGGCGCAGGAGCCGGTCGCCCTTCATGGGGTTGACGCCCGTCCCCTGTGAGTCCGCCAGCCGCGCCGGCGCGGCGAATTCCGGGGCCTCGGCGAAGTCGGTCTCACTGTCGAGATCGAGATAGAGCGCCGCCCCGATCAGGGTCACCCCGCAGAGGCCGGCCAGCGACGCGCCGGCGAGCCACCGAAGCGAGGCGCTCCGCCGCTCGTTGCGGTCGAGCCGGTCGTCGCCCAATCGAATCGGCGGCTCGACTCCAAGGTCGGGGCCGATCGTCGAGCGGTCGCCGCGGGAGCCCAGCCGCGGAAAGGCAGCCGCCAGGGTCGTCAAACTGCTGTTTCGCTCTTTTGTATTTCGCCCGCTTTGACGCCCGCGATTCGGCCGGACGCGCCAGCATGCTAGTTACCGCGCGTGGGCGCCGAGCGCAAGCTGGCCTGCTCGGTGGAAATTTTCCGCTTCCCTCTTGCCTATTCCCTGCTTCCTTTCCTTGACTCGGCGGCTCGCCAGCGAGGAGACCTTATGCAGCGCAGAGGAATGCTTGATTCGCTTTACGTGCGCCGGGTCGCGATTGCGATGATTA
>DATNBG010000353.1:0-3589 GCA_035572075.1 Roseiarcus sp.
GTCCGGATCGGTCGAGACGATCCACCGGCTCGCGGCGCGCTCGGCCGAGAGCCCATCGGCGAGGCGCTCCATCTCCTCGGGACTATGGACGGAAACCTTCTCCTCCGGCGTCAGGGCGAGAACCGCCCAGTGGCGCGTGTCCTCCATGGCGCGCTTCCTATCCGTGTCGAAGGACACCTTGACCTCGATCATCCTTGCATAGCGAGGCGCGCGCGAGCCGCCCTCGCTGCGCCCCTCCAAAACCTTCGGCAAGATGGTTTCGGTATAGAGCTCGCGCGCCTTGCCGCTGGTGCAGATCAGGCCGTCACCCGCCCGCCCGGCATATTTGGCGATCAGCGCGCCCGCTGCGGCGACATAGATCGGGACGGGGGTCGCGGGCCGGTCATAGATGGTCGCGTCTTTGGTGCGATAGTACTGGCCTTCGAACGTCACTTTCTCGTGTGTCCAGAGCTGGCGCATCAGCGCGACAGCCTCGCGCAGGCGCGCGAACCGTTCCTTGAAATCGGGCCACGCCATGCCGGTCGAGGGAACCTCGTTCAGCGATTCGCCGGTGCCGATTCCGAGCACGACCCGGCCCGGAAACATGACCCCGAGCGTGGCGAAGGCCTGCGCCACCACGGAGGGGTGATAGCGAAAGGTAGGGGTGAGCACGCTCGTGCCGATGGTGATGCGCGACGTGACGGCCCCAAGGGCCCCGAGCCATGCGAGCGAGAAGGGCGCGTGGCCGCCGTGATGCTTCCAGGGCTGGAAATGGTCGCTGACAAAGACCGAGTCGAAGCCCGCCTGCTCCGCGGCCTGAGAAAACCTCAGCAATTCGATCGGCCCGAATTGCTCCGCCGACGCTTTATATCCTAGCTTGAGCACGAGTCCTTGTCTCCGACCTCATGAGCCTTGCGGCCTCAAGGCCGGCACAATAGCGCAGACGGATAGCTTGCGGCGAGGGTCGTCCTTGCCGAGCACGGATTTGTGTTGGGGAGCACGCGATGAAACTCGGCGTTACATTGCCTTTGTCCGTTATCGGCGGCGATCCCGCCACGGTCCGGGTATTCGCGCAGGCGGCGGAGGCGGCCGGCTACGACTATCTCGGCGCGCCCGATCACGTCCTGGGGGTCAATGTCGCGAGCCGGCCTGATTGGGGCGCGCGCAACACATCGGCCGATCTCTTCCACGATCCGTTCGTCCTGTTCGGGTTCCTCAGCGGCTACACGACGAGGATCGGCTTTGCGACCGAGGTGTTGATCCTGCCGCAGCGGCAGGCCGTGCTGGTCGCCAAGCAGGCCGCTTCGCTCGACGTGCTGAGCGGCGGCCGGCTTCGGTTGGGCGTCGGGATCGGCTGGAACGAAGTCGAGTTCGTGGGCCTCAACGAGGATTTCCACAATCGGGGGCGTCGGTCGGAGGAGCAGGTGCAGGTCATGCAGGCTTTGTGGGCCGAGCGCCATGTGAAGTTTAAGGGACAGTGGCATCATATCGACGACGCCGGCGTCAATCCGCTGCCGGTCTCGCGGCGCATCCCGGTCTGGTTCGGAGGACATCATGACCTGACGCTCCGCCGGATCGCGAAATGGGGCGACGGATGGATGATGAACGCCTATCCCGCGGGCGACGCGGCACAAGCGGAATTCGCCAAGCTCAGCGCCTACGCCAAGGAGGAAGGCCGCGACCCGGCCAGCATCGGCCTCGAGGTCTGGGTCTCCGCCGGCGCGGGCGACGAGGGGAGCTGGCGCAAGGAATTCGAGTTCTGGAAGAACGCGGGCGTCACCCATGCTACGCTGCATACCGCCTTTGAGCGGAACCATCACAAGCGGATTGGCTCGCGTTCGTTGCAGGCGCATCTGGCTGCGGTCGAGCGCTACCGGAACGCCGTCGCCGACCTCCTGTGAGGCGGAGGTCAGCCGTCGTGGGTCTGCGCCGCGGTGGGCTCGATTTCAAAGGTGATCCTGACCTGGCCGGGTTTCGCCCAGGGATAGTCCTTGCCGAGATATTTGTTGGAGAGGGAATCGATGTGCGCCCGTGCGCCCTCCTCGGTCACGCGCCCGACCCGGCCGCGGATCTGGATGTAGCGATAGGGATCGTCGGGATCGAGGATCGAAAGCGCCACCGGCGCGCCTTCCTTCATGTTGCGGACCTTGACCCGGCCCTTCGCCGAATTCACCCTGATCTTTCCGTTCGTGTAGTCGAACCACACGGGGGTCACTTGCGGCGTCCCATCGGGCATGATCGTCGCCAGGTGGGCAAACGCTTTTTTCCGCTGCAGCAAATCCATATAATCCGCCGGTATCGCCGCCATGATCTTCTCCTTGATCCGTGTGGGTTTCGGGCTCCGCCGGAACGCGGCGCCATCATGGAAGCGAACCTAATGGTTGCGATCCGGCATGGCAACGAGGGGTCGGCCCGCATTGGCCGGCGCCCGCGCGCGGCGCTATAGTCCGGAAGCTTTGAAGGAGAGCCACGATGACCGAAGCGAAACTCGCGCCGAACCTGCCGGGCTGGATGGTCGAGCACGCCAACCTCTATCTCGCCAGCGGCGGAACCGAGGGGCACATGATGAAGAGAGACGTGCCGGGGCGAGGCGAGATCACGGCGCCGGCGCTGCTTCTGACCACCACCGGCCGCAAGTCCGGCGAAAAGTTCATATTCCCGCTGTTCTACGGAACGGACGGCGACAGTCATTTCGTCATCGCCTCGAAGGGCGGCGCGCCCGAACACCCCGGCTGGTACCGCAATCTCGTCGCCAACCCGGAGGTCGAGGTGCAAGTCGGGACCAGGAAGTTCAAGGCGCGGGCGAGGACAGCGACCGGCGACGAACGGGCGCGGCTCTGGAAGAAGGCGGTCGAATTCTGGCCCCCTTACGCCGACTATGCGCTCAAGACTAAACGCGAGATCCCGGTGGTCGTGCTGGACTCCGTCCATTGAGCGACGGCTCGGCGGGAGACAAAAGAGCCGCGCCGCGATAGAAGCGGCGCGCCTTGGGGCTTGAACCCCAAACCAGGGAGGAAGACACCAATGAAAGCTCACGTCAGCGCGTCCACATTCATCGCCGGCGCCATCGTCGCGTTTGCCGGCGCCGCGACAGTCGCGCCAGCGTTCGCGGACACCGTCGCCGACGCCAAGGCCGCGGTCGCCAAATACGCCGGGCCGCAGACGACCTGGGAAGGGCCGACCAAAGGCCCGAAGCCGGAGCCCGGCAAGAAGATCGTCTACCTGTCGGGCGACGAGCAGAACGACATCTCGCATCTCTACGGGGTCTACATCAAGGAAGCCGGGCAGAAGCTTGGATGGGACGTCACCGTCATTGACGGGAAGGGCAGTCCGACCTCCTGGCTCGCGGGCATGAACCAGGCGATCGCGCTCAAGCCCGACGGCATCGCACTTTTCGCCGACGCCGCGAGCCTGCACGACCCGATCAAGGCGGGGGTGGCGCGGGGGATCAAGTTCGTGGGCCTGCATGCCGCGGGTTTGCCTGGACCGCAGCCCGACCTCAATCTTATTTTCAACATCGAGGAAGATCCGCGCGAAATGGGAAAGGCGGAGGCCGACTGGGCGATCGCGGATTCGAACGGCAAGGCGCGCGTGGTGATCCTCAGCCATA
>DATNBG010000354.1:0-4403 GCA_035572075.1 Roseiarcus sp.
GAATTCGGCGAAGCGGGCCGGGTCGTGGCCGAACCATCGCCTCAGGTCGTCGCTGGGCGCGATCTCCTTCAGCCACAGCCTGAGCCTGGCCCTGTCCTTACTGACGCCGCGCGGCCACAGGCGGTCCACCAGAACCCGCGCTCCGTCCTTGCCGTCGGGCGGATCGTATATCCTCTTCACTCTTACGTCTGGCCTGGCTTCGGGCATCTCCGCCCCGCTCGCGCCCTGCGTTCCCGATCGTTCGTTCCGCCCCTATATGAGGGCTGGCGGGCTTGCGCGCCAGTCCGTTTCCATGAACAACGTCACAAGGCCGCTTCGAGGCAACCGGAGACCCCATGACCACCGCGGACCCCATCGTCATCGTCGGCGCGGCGCGCACGCCGATGGGCGGCTTTCTCGGCGATTTGAAGGACGTGGCCGCGCCCGCGCTGGGCGCTCGCGCGATTTCCGCCGCGGTCGAACGCGCCGGGATCGCAGGGGATAGCGTCGATGAAATCCTGATGGGCTGCGTCTTGCCCGCGGGCCAGGGCCAGGCGCCGGCGCGTCAGGCGGCGATCGGCGCGGGGCTCCCGCTTGGCGCCGGCGCGACGACGATCAACAAGATGTGCGGCTCGGGCATGAAGGCCGCCATGGTCGCCCATGACCTTTTGCGCGCGGGCTCCGCCGAGGTCGTGGTCGCCGGGGGCATGGAGAGCATGAGCAACGCGCCCTATCTGCTCGACCGCGCCCGCTCGGGCTATCGCATGGGCCACGGCCGAACCATCGATCATATGTTTCTCGACGGCCTCGAGGACGCCTACGACAAGGGGAGGCTCATGGGGACCTTCGCCGAGGATTGCGCGCAAGATTATCAGTTCACCCGCGAGGCGCAGGACGCCTATGCGGTGAGCTCTCTCGAGCGCGCCAACCGCGCGATCAAAAACGGCGACTTCGCCTGGGAGATCGCGCCGGTCAGCGTCAAGGCCGGCAAGTCCGAAACTCTCATTTCGACCGACGAGCAGCCGCCCAAGGCGAGGCCGGAAAAAATTCCGACCCTCAAGCCCGCCTTCCGCGACGGCGGCACGGTGACGGCGGCCAATTCAAGCTCGATCTCCGACGGCGCCGCGGCGCTCGTCATGATGCGCGAACGCGAGGCGGTGAAGCGCGGCGCCAAGCCCCTCGCCCGGGTCGTCGCGCATGCGACCCATGCCGCCGCGCCGAAGGATTTTCCAACCGCGCCGATCGGCGCGGTCAAGAAACTGTTCGAGAAGAGCGGCTGGAGCGCGGGTTCCGTCGACCTCTTCGAGGTCAACGAGGCTTTCGCCGTCGTCGCCATGGCGGCGATGCACGACCTTGGGCTTCCGCACGAGAAGGTCAACGTCAATGGCGGCGCCTGCGCGCTCGGCCACCCGATCGGCGCCTCGGGCGCGCGGATACTGGTGACGCTGATCGCGGCGCTTCGCGCACGGGGGCTCAAGCGCGGCGTGGCGTCGCTCTGCATTGGCGGGGGCGAAGCGACGGCGATGGCGATCGAGGCCCTCTAACCCCCTTCGCCCGCCGGAAGAGGGGCCGGGGCGAGGGCCGCTCTTGTCGCGGCGCCCGATTTCGGACATTGTGCCGCCCGCCGCCGGGGCTGACATGTCAGCCCGGTCTCTGGGAGATTTCGATACGGCGGCCTGCTATTGGCGGCGCCGTCAAAAAAGGGAGGAGACACATGATTGCCTTGAACCGCCGAGCGGCTCTGCTCGCCGCCGTCGCCGCGGGGCTGATGCTTCCGGCAACGTCAAGCGCGTTTGCGGATCCCAAGCACCTCACAATTCTGGTGACCTTCCCCGACATGGCTTTCCCATTCTTCACCCACATGGCGACGCAGGTGAAGGCGGAGGCGGACAAGCTCGGGGGCATTGACATTATCCTGGCCGACGGGCAGCGCTCTTCGCCCAAGCAGACCGCCGACATCGAGGCGGCGATCACCAAGGGCGTCGACGGGATGTTCCTCGATCCGAACGAGGTCGACGCGCTGGCGCCGGCGGTCCAGGAGGCGGTGGACGCCAAGATTCCCGTCGTCACCGTCGATCGCCGCGTGGACAAGGTCCCGGGCGTGCTCGCCCATGTCGGCGCCGACAATGTGAAGGGCGGCGAGGCGCAAGGGGAACTCATCGAGAAGCTGTTCCCGAACGGCGCCAAGGTGATGAACCTGCAAGGCCAGTCCGGTTCGAGCCCGGCAATAGACCGCAACAAGGGCCTGCATAACGTGCTCGACAAGGCCAAGGACAAATACAAGTTCGTATTCGAGGACACAGCCGGCTTCGACCGCGCCAAGGGCCTGTCGATGACCGAAACCGCGCTCGACGGCATGAAATCGCCGCCTGACGTCATCGTCTGCGCCAATGACGACATGGCGCTCGGCGCCCTGGAGGCCCTGAAGGCCCGCAACCTCATAGGCAAGGTCAAGCTGATCGGCTTCGACGCGTTGCCCGAGGCGCTCGGCCAGATCAAGGCCGGGAACATGACCGCGACAATCGAGCAATCGCCCGGCGGTCAGAGCCAGAAGGCGCTCGACACCCTCGTGGCCTTCATCCGCGACGGAACGCAGCCGGCTGCGAAAGTGACCTTGTTGACGCCGGTCGCCATCACCAAGGACAATCTTGATCAGGCTGAACGCCTCAGCGAAGTGAAGTAACGAGAGGGCAGCCGGCAAGGCGGCGATACGCAGGCGGTCGGACGAGCAGGGTCTTCGTCCGCCCTCTCCTTCGCCGGTTGCCGGCCGTCCATCGGCGAGCCGTTCTCCCGCTCAAAGATCGGACATGATCGAGCCGTTCCTCCGCATGTCGGGAATCAGCAAGCGCTTTCCCGGCGTGCAGGCGCTTGACGATGTGGGGCTCGAAGTCTCCTCCGGCGAAGTCCACGCGCTGCTTGGCGAGAACGGCGCCGGCAAATCGACTCTGCTGAAGATCCTGTCGGGCGCGCAGCAGCCGGACGCCGGCTCGATTTCGCTGGACGGCCAACCGGCGACCCTCGCCTCGCCGCAGGACGCGCAGCGGCTCGGCATCGTCACCATCTACCAGGAGTTCACGCTCGCGCCGAATATGAGCGTGGCCGAGAACGTGTTCATCGGCCGGGAGCCCGGCGCGGGACCCTTTGTGAACGGGCGCAAGATGGCCGCAGACACGCGGGCCATCACCGACCGGCTCGGGCTCGGCCTGAAGCCGCACGCGCTGGTGCGCGATCTGTCCGTCGCCGAGCAGCAGATGGTGGAGATCGCCCGGGCGCTGTCGATGCAATCGCGGCTGATCGTTATGGACGAGCCGACCTCGGCCCTTTCCGCGGCGGAGGTCGAGAAGCTGTTCCGCATCATTCGCGACCTGAAGGCGCACGGGCTCGGCGTCATCTTCGTCACCCACCGGCTCGAGGAAGTGATGCGAATCTGCGACCGCTACACGGTGCTGCGCGACGGCCGCCAGGTCGGCGCCGGCAAGATTTCCGAGACGGACATCGACGGAATCATCCGCCTCATGGTCGGCCGCCAGGTCGATGCGCTTTTCGCCCATCGCGCCCCGGCGAAGACCGGCGCCGTCGCCTTGAAGGTCGAGCGCCTGTCGCGCCGCGGCACGGCGCAGGACCGGAATGCGACGGTGCTCGACAATGTCTCGCTCGAGGTCCGACGCGGCGAAATCCTCGGCCTGGCCGGCCTGGTCGGCGCCGGGCGGACGGAGCTGGCGCGCGCCGTTTTCGGGGCCGATCCGTTCGATTCCGGCCGCGTTTTGATTGACGGTGAGCCCGCGGCCATCCGCTCGCCGCAGGACGCCATTCGGCGCGGCGTGGGCCTCGTGCCCGAGGACCGCAAGCAGCAGGCTTTGTTCCTCGCGCTCGGCGTCCGGTTCAATCTCAGCATGGCCGCGCACGAGCGCATCCTGCGGGCCAAGATTTTCATCGACGAGGCGGCGGAGCGGCGCATGGTCGATGAGTACCGGAAGGCCCTGAACATCCGCATGGCGAGCCAGGAGCAGATCGTCGGTAATCTTTCCGGCGGCAATCAGCAGAAGGTGGTGCTCGCCCGCTGGCTCGCCCTGCAGCCGAAAGTGCTGATCGTCGACGAGCCGACGCGCGGCATCGACATCGGCGCGAAGGTCGAGGTGCACAATCTCCTCTTCGAGATGGCGCAAAGGGGCATCGCGGTCATCGCCATTTCGTCGGAACTGGCCGAAGTGCTGGCGATCAGCGATCGGATCGTGACGATGCGCGAGGGCCGGATCACCGGCGAGATCGACCGCGAAAGCGCCAATGAAGAGCGGCTGATGACGATGATGACCCTGGGCGACAGGGCGGCGTGAGCTGGAGGCGGGCATGACCGAAGCAGGACGCGCCGAGGGCGCGGCGCCGGGCCGGACCGATCTGGTCGGGCTGCTCGCCCGTTTCGCTCC
>DATNBG010000355.1:0-9264 GCA_035572075.1 Roseiarcus sp.
ATCGATGAAAAGCCCAACGCACAAGCGGGGACATTGCGCTCTCGGCGCCGCTGAACGGCGGCCCCATGGCCGGATGCACGGGCGCAAAGAACCGCGGCTTCACATCGCCGCGAATGGAGCCGAGCGATGAATGTTAGCGACCTCATCGCAATCGACGTGCACACACATGCCGAAGTTTCGTGCCGCGAGCCTCCGGACGCTTTCTGGCAGCCCTACGAGGCCGCCGCGAACCAATACTTCAAGGCCGGCAGGCGTCCGACAATCCCCGAGACCATCGCCTATTACCGCGAGCGCCGGATCGGTCTCGTGATGTTTACAGTCGACAGCGAGTTCGAGATCGGCGCGCGACGCATTTCGAATGACGAAGTCGCGGAGGCCGCCGCGGCCAATGCGGATATCATGATGGCCTTCGCCTCCATCGATCCGCATAAGGGCAAGATGGGTCAGCGCGAGGCGCGCGATCTCATTGCGGCGGGGGTGATCAAGGGGTTCAAGTTTCACCCGACGCTCCAGGGCTTCTTCCCCAACGACCGCATGGCTTACGGCCTCTACGAGGTCATCGCCGAGTATAAGCTGCCGGCCGTTTTTCACAGCGGCCATTCCGGCATCGGAACAGGCATGCGGGGCGGCGGCGGCTTGCGCCTCAAATATTCGAACCCAATTCACCTCGATGACGTCGCCGCCGACTTCCCCGACATGACGATCATCATCGCTCATCCCTCATGGCCGTGGCAGGACGAGGCGCTCTCGGTCTGCCTGCACAAGCCCAACGTCTATATCGATCTCTCCGGTTGGAGCCCGAAATATTTTCCCCCGCAGCTCATCCAGTACGCCAACAGCCAGCTCAAGACCAAGATGCTGTTCGGCTCGGACTTCCCGCTCATTCAGCCCGACCGCTGGATCAAGGACTTTCGTGAGGCCGGCTTCAAGCCGGAGGTTCACGACCTCATCCTCAAGCGGAACGCCATCTCGGCGCTGAAGCTCGACGCCGCGGCGTGAGACACCGCCCAATGACGGCGTTCCCATGGATCGCGGGGGTTCGCGGCGACGCGCTCGCCGCCGGCAAGCGCCTGGAGGCGGTCGCGTATGGTCCGGCGCCGGCTGAAGCGTCGACCATCATCATGTTGCACGAGGGGCTCGGCTGCGTCGCGCTCTGGCGCGACTTTCCGCAAAAGCTCGCGGCGGCGACCGGATGGGGGGTGTTCGCCTATTCGCGCGCCGGCTATGGCGGGTCCGAGTCCATCGATTTGCCCCGCCCGCTCGATTACATGAGCCGGGAGGCGCGAGCGAGCCTGCCCGCGGTCATCGAAGCGATCGGGTTCAGGCGCGGCGTCCTGCTTGGGCACAGCGACGGCGCCTCGATCGCGGCGATCCATGCCGGCGAACATTCGGACGAGCGCATCCAGGGCCTGGTCCTGATGGCGCCCCATCTGTTCACCGAAGAGGCGGGCCTCGCCTCGATCGCGGAGGCTAGGCTTGCCTACGAGGCGGGCGACCTGCGCGCGAAACTCGCCAAATATCACGCGCATGTGGACATCGCCTTTCGTGGCTGGAACGAGGCCTGGCTCGACCCTGGCTTCAAGGCATGGAACATCGAGGATGTGGTAGGACGCTGGCGCGTCCCCGCTCTCATCATTCAGGGCGCCGACGATCAATACGGAACGCTCGCCCAGGTCCGCTCGATCGAGGCGCGCTCGCCCGCGCCGGTCGAGAGCCTTGTCCTCGAGGCCTGCCGCCATTCGCCGCAGATCGACCAGCCCGAGGCCACCCTCAAGGCGATCGCGAGCTTCTGCGCGAAGCTCGCCAAGGCGGAAGGCGCCCCTTCGTGACGGTCGCCATGGACCTCACCACAGCGGCTCGTAATAGTAGGGACCGGGATACGGGCCGGGCGGTCCCGCATAGGGTCCGGGCGGCTCGGCGCTGTAAGGGTAATCCGTCTCCGCCGAGGCCACGGCGCGCGGCTCTTCGCCCTCCTGCAGGACAACCACCGGCGTTCCGACCGGAGCGCGATTGTAAAGATCGATGATGTCCTGGTTGAACAGGCGAATGCAGCCGCTCGACACTTTGGTCCCGATCGTGTCCGGTTCGTTGGTTCCGTGCAGGCGGAAGTAGGTGTCCCTGCCGTCGCGATAGAGATAGAGCGCCCGCGCGCCCAGCGGATTGCCGATACCGCCCGGCAGCCCGTTCACGTAGTGCCGATAAATCGGCATCGTGCGGATCATGTCCGGTGTCGGCGTCCAGTGCGGCCACTCGGCCTTGCGCCCGATGACGGCCCGCCCGCGGAAATTGAGGGCTTCGTTGCGCCCGACCCCCACCGCGTAGCGGGTCGCGACGCCGCCGGGCTCGACGAAATAGAGCCGCCGCTCGCCGATGTTGACGACGATCGTCCCCGGGCGATAGGGGCCGACGAAGGCGACCTGCCGGCGAAGCAGGCTTGGATCGATCTTGGCGAGGTCGAGTCCGGGGATCTCGTGCCCGTGGTCGAGCCTCGGGCCATAGGCGCCCGCGAGCGCAGGGTCGCCAAGCGGAAAGAACCCGACCCCGCCCTGGGTCGCGCATCCCCCGAGCAGGACCGCGATTCCGGCAAGGACGCCGCGCCGGTCGACACGCGCTTTCATCGTGCAAACATCCCAGGGAGCCTCGTCATTAAGATTTGGTGGCGTTCTCTTTTGCAGGCCGGCTCTCAGGGCTGAGCGAGCTTGCGCCCGCCCGCGCCCGGCGGCCGAAACGCGTCGGCTGCGAAGGCCAAGAGAAAGCAGGCGGCGAACATTCGCCGAATCATGACGAGGGCCCCCCAACGATGGCGATTTCCCTGAACCTCGCCGAACTTCGAGGGGAAAGCAATGGCCGCGCGGGGCCGACTGGCTGGGCGAGGCGTCAGTCTAGGTTCCTTTTAGGTTCGCGCCTCCAGTGTTTTCAGTGGCTTGGAACCCCGTTTAGGTTCGCATGTCGTCTCGCAACTCTTTTCCGGTCTCGCGCCTCAACAGACCTCTTTCGCGAACCGGCCTCGAAAGCGGGCGCCTCGAGGCCAAAAGCGGCGGACCCGCTCCACACCGCCAAGCTCCCCTCCCCTGGCGCACGGGTGATCAAAAGCCAGAATTCTCCATAACAGAAATTATATCGCCGAATTTCCGATTTGTCAAGAAACTGTTTGACTCGTATGGCGTCGGCTAACCCGCGAGCTTGCGCAGATAGGCCCAGGTGTAGAGGCCGGTGTCGTGCCCGTCGTCGAACACGATCTTGACGGCGTAGTTGCCGACCGGCTCAAGGCCGACGATGGCGACGTTTTCCTTGCCGGTCACAATCCGCCTCTGGCCCGGCGAATGCCCCTTGACTTCGGCGCTCGGGCTCTCGACCCGCAGCTTCTCGGCGGTCAGCCGGATCACCTGGCCGTCGTCGAAGGCGACCTCAAGAATGCGACCCTTGTCCATCGCCGTAATGTCCGTGGGCCACGACATGAAGATCCCTTTAGGGCGCGCTGGGAAAGAGTGGAAGCCGATTTTTTCGCGAAAAAGCGCGCGAGACGGTCCTCAGGGCGACTCCGCGGTTCGCTCGGCCTTCCGGCGGCTCATTCGCATCGGCGGATCGCTGGCAGGCCCATCATACGCTTTCGCGAAGCGAGCGAGCGGAAAATCGGCCTTCGGGCGCGAGCGGCTGGGGATGGTCAGAAGCGCGAGAGAACCGTGCCCGCGAGGTCGCACTGGAAGCCCTCCAGCGCCCGCGCGATCTTGGCGATGTCCCTCGCCCTCGTCCGGTGGCGCCGGGCGGCGAGGATCGCCGCGCCGACCCTGGAGGCGACGACATAGGCGTCGGCGCTGTCGAGCGCGGCCGGCGTGTCATAGATCACCACGCCATAGTTGCGCTGCGCGTTCTGCGACAGGGTCAGGAATTCCTTGGAGCTCAACAGCTCCTGCGGGTGGGGCGCGGCCGCGCCGGCGACGAGCAAGGACAAGCCCGGCACGATGTCGAGGGTGACGGGCGGCAATTCGGCGTCGCCATGGGTCAGGGCCTCGACCAGACCCTCCGTTTTCGGATCGACGCCAAACATGGCGCCGAGCCGCGGTTTCCGTAAGTTGGCGTCGACAAGGAGGGTGGGAACCGCCATCTGGGCGAAAGACAGCGCCAGATTGGCGGCGAAATAGGTGACCCCGACCCGCTTATGCGGCCCGATCACCGCAAAGGCGTTCTTTCCCTGCGAGAGCGGGCCGGTGGCGAGCGCGGAGCGCACGGAGCGGAAGGCCTCCGCGGCGGTGCTGAACGGCTGGTAGCCGACCACCAGTTCGCGCGAAAAACGGGCTTCGTCGACGCCGAAATTGAGAACCGGATAATTGTAGCGTTTCGACAGCGCCAGAAACAGGCTGTCGCGCCGCACGAGGCCGAGCGCGATGGCCGCCTCTCCGAATGTCAGCCCCTTGCGCCGCTGGAATCCGCGAATGGCCTCGACCTGAGCCTCGCTCAGGTTGCCGGCCGCCAGGATCTGCTGCTCGATCGGATCCTTGGAGGTCTGGACGGCGACGACATGATCAATGTCCTTCTGATAATTCGATCTCATCGCCATGGGCTCAAGCTTTCAATGCTCGTTTGCCGGGCGCGCCAACCCCGGCGCGCCCGGCAAACGACGTTACCCTGCAATTGTTTCCCGAACCGTTCCCGGTCCTTGGAGCGGCGCGGCGCCGCGAACCGTCCGACCGTTGAAATAGCGCCGCTTCCCGCTTACGCCGGTCGAAGGCCGCGGCGTGAGGCGCCAATTCTCGCCCTCGAACGCCGCCCGCCGTCGATGGCGCCCAGGAACGGGGCCGGAGCAGCATATTCCAGATCGATTGGAAAGCGAACCCTGCGGTCCGCCGCCTCGGCGAGCAGGGCAAGGATGAGCCCGAGCGCGAGGCCCGCAGCGATTCCGACCGGCATCACGATGAAGGGCTTTGGAAACGCCGGCGCCACGGGCGGCGACGCCTTGTCGAGGACGGTCATGTCCGAGAATGTCAGCTTGCTCTTCAGCTTCGCCTGCTCGGCCGTCTTTTCCCGAGCGTCGAGCTGATCGACCCGGAATGCGACCTGACGCTGCAATTGGGCGAGCCGGTCGCGCTGGGCCTGGACTTCGATCAAGGCCTTCTGCGAGACCGCCTGCTCCGACTCCAGCGAGGCGATCTGGGTCTGCGTCGTGGCGATGCGGTCTTTCAGATGCTGGCGCATTTTCTCGGTCGCTTCCGCAATCTCCCGGCGGAGCGTGGCGACATTTCCCTGTTGGGCCACCATCTTTGGGTTCCTGGAGCCGAGTTGGCCTTTGGCGGCCCCAATCTCGGCTTCGGCGGTCGTGAGCTTCTCCTTCAAACCCGAGAGAATTTGCAGGTCCGGATCCCCCGGGTCGTTCGACAGGTCGGTGGAACCGCTGGTCAGGCGGCTTTGAAGCGCGGTGAGCGAGGCTCTGGCGGTCGACAACTCCTGGGCGATCGCCATGTACTGGCTCGTCTCCCTGTCCCCGCCGGCGGCCGAAGGCGCCACCATATTCGTCTTGGCCTGGAAGGCTGTAAGCGCCGCGCGCGCCTGCTCCAGTTCCTTGCGCAATTCGTCGAGCTGAGGAGCAAACCAGCGCGCGGTCTGGTCGGCCTCGGCGGCTTTCATGGCGACCGACCCGTCGATCGTCGCCGCAAGAAACGCATTGGCGATCAACGCCGCCTGGTTCGGGTCGCCCGACTTGTATTTGATCTCCAGAACGTTCGTTCCCATAACGAACCGCGGGGCGACGTTCGTCACCAGGCTCGCGGCCATCCATTCCTCGATGCTTTCGCGGCCGAAGGAGCTGGACTTTCGGAAACTCTCTTGAATCCGGGGATTGTCGGTCAAGTTCAATCGCCGGACGACATCGCTCGCGACCCGCTCGCTCTTGACGAGCGAGATGATGTTGCCCTGGATCAGCCCGATCGCCCCGAGGCCGGTGGTCGCGTCGGAAATCGGATCGACGCTGCCGGGGTCAATGCTCGCGGTCGCGACCGCGTCGTAGCGGCCTGGCACGAACAGCAACACGCCTCCCGCCACGATCGTGGTGGTCAGGAGCGCCAGGAGGACGATCCACCCCCGGCGCAAAAGAATCACCAGAACCTGGCTGACCGACATGACCCAACTCCCGCGCTCTTCGGCAAGTCAGAACGAGCACAAACAGCAGAGCACGCGCAATAGCAGAGGCTGATGACTAAAATATGCGCTCGCTGATGATGATCGTATCGCCTGCTTCCACTTGGTCGTCAAGTGAAGCCGGGACCTCGTAGGCCTGACCGTTGCCCGACATCCGCTTGATCCTGATCCGCCATTCCGATCCGAGCGCAGCCAATCCGCCGCCGATCGCGATGGCCTGCTGGACGGTTATAGGACGCAGCAATGGGTATTCCCCTGCTTTGCCTACATAACCATAGAGGTAGTAGAACGGCGCAAGGTCGACGAAAACCTCGTCGTTGTTCGCGATCCGGAAATTGGCGCCGGGCCCGCGCGCAGCCTGAACATCCTTCGAGTCGAACTTGACGATCCTCCCGGCGCGGCGAACCGTGACCGTCCCTCCAAGAGCCGAGTCCCGTATCCCGCCTGCCCGGGACAGGAGCTGGGTGAGATTGGTTGGCCGGTCGAGCGTATAGACCCCGGGCGCCCCCACCTGGCCCTGCACGCTCGCCTGCGTGCCGAACGTGGTGATTTCGACGAGCACATGGGGCTCGGTGACAATCTGACGCGACGCCAGTTGCCGTTCGATCGCATGGGCGACCTGGTCTTCGGTCAATCCCGCGGCCCGGATCCGGCCGACATAGGGAAAGCTGATCGTGCCGTCCGTCTCGACGCGGGTCGTGGTGTCCATGTCCGGCTGGTTGACGACCTTGATAGAGACGACATCCTGCGACGTCAGAATCCGGCCGCCGGCGGCCCGCGCCGGGGCTGGGACGAACAGGCCGAGGGTCAAGACGGCCATCACGGCCAATACGGCAAGCCCCAGCCTCCGCCCAAGCGTCCGCGGCCGGGCCGTTCGCATCGTTCTCAGCATTGCTCCCGCTCCAACTTCCAGCTCCTAGTACGGCCTATAGTTCAGGTTGACCATCACCAAATCCTGGGGGGTGATCAGATGGTCTCCGACCCGCTCGGTATAGGAGGCGCTGAGCCCAGCCGACAAAAAGGGCGTCATCGCATAAGTCAACCCGGCGGTCGCGGTGTAGAAATTCGACGCGCCAACGAAAAAAGGCGAAAGGACCGCCCCCGTCACGCCCGGCGTGAAGGCGCCGGTGCTGTAACCGGCCGAACCGCCGAGAGTTAAGCCGACCTTGGGCGTCACCTGATACGTCAGATTCATCGTGGCGTCATAGCTGATCTCCGCGTTGGCGATAATCGTCGTCGGCGGAGCGATGGTTCGTGACCCGGACGCGGTCAGGGTCAACTTTGGCGTGAAGGCCCACGACGCGCTCAACGTATAGACCGGCAGAAGCGTCTTCGGCAGGCCGAGGGTGAACGCGTTCGTGACTCCGACCAGTCCGATGAGTCCGGTCACGGAAAGATTGGGATTGATCTGGCGCGTATAGCTCAACGTGAAGCGATGAAAATCGACCTCGGTGGCCAATCCGAGAGCAGTGGTCGCCGCAGTTCGATCGGTGTAGTTCGTGTCGGAAACGCCCGCCAGCACTGTCAGCGTGCTTGGCCCCTTGGCGTATTCTATGCCCGCCTCGAGCATCGCCGTTCGGGTGTTATTCACTGCGTCGATCGGGTTCGAGTTGGTGTCCCGGGTGAGGCTGCTATTGAACAGCAGCGAAAATCCGTTGGAGACCGCGCAATTTCCGGTTTCGTTGAGCGCGGTCGAAGTCACGTAGTTGACGCCGGTTGCGACAAGTTCCGTGATTGCAGCCGGCGACTTGGAGAGGGTTACGCCAAGATTTCCCGCGCACCGCGACGTCAAGGTCCAGTTATCGCCGGCGCTCACCGTGTATACATTTGAATCGAAGCTGGTCTGATGAAGATAGCGGATCACGCCGAAGGACGCGTCAAAATACAGCTTTTGACCGTACACGTTGGCCTTGGTTGAGAAGCCAAAATTGGTCGTCGACGTGAAATCGCCGCGCACCTGGCCCGGCGGCGCGGCGAAGCCAAGCGGAATAGCGTTGATGTTCGAGTTATAGGACGTGGTCTGGGAGGCGGTCAGCCTGAACGGCAAGTCGGCCCAATTCTCGGGAAGCGCCGGCAGGGCCAACCCGCCCGGCGACGGCCATGACGTCGCGCTTGCCTCGGCTACGGAGCCCGATAGCTCCTGTCCCCGGCCGCCGGTCGCCCCGCCAAGCGTCAGGATCACCCCGAGCGTCAAGGCCCCGCTCCGCCTCATACCACCCCTTCGCCTCAGAACGCATGCACGCGTACGAACGATCCTCAATCTCCGCCGATGTCTTCCGTCGCCCCCGGCGGGTTTTCCCCTAAAAGCCGTTCATCGACCCCGCCGTCTCAAGTCCTTGGCTGACCCCAGCGGCGGCAGCCTCAGGAGCCTTGCGAATCCAAACATTGCAGCCGGCGCGGACAGCCATCCATACGCATATTCGGCCTCCTCCGACAAGGCGACAAAAGCCACACCGGCCGACAAAATCGGACCGGCGCGCGGCGACTGGACATCATTGTCTAGACGCGCGCCGAACCGGTCGATAGCATGGGACGCGACAGGCGGTTCGGCCAAAGGGGCCCTGGGCATGAAAGAACACTATCGCGTCGTCGTCATCGGCGGGGGCGTGGTCGGGGCTTCCGTTCTTTACCATCTGGCGAAATTGGGATGGACGGACGTTGCGCTCATTGAGCGCTCGGTCCTCACCGCGGGCTCCTCTTGGCACGCCGCCGGCGGATTCCACGCGCTTAACGCCAATCCGAACATGGCGATCCTCCAGGCCTATACGATCGACCTCCTCCGGCAAGTCGAAGCCGAATCCGGCCAGTCGATCGGCATGCACATGACCGGCGGCATTCACGTAGCCTCCGCGCCCGAGCGCTGGGAATGGCTGCAGGCGTCCTATCGCCGCTTCCAGGCGATCGGCATCGAGGACGTCCGCCTGATCACGCCGGAGGAAATCAAGGCCCGCTGCCCGATCATCGACGTGGACGGCGTGTTCGGCGGCATGTGGGCGGACCGCGAGGGCTATGTCGACACCACGGGAACGGTCTGGGCTTACGCCGGCGCGGCCAGAAAGCGCGGCGCGACGGTGATCGAGCGCAATCGGGTGGTCGAACTCAAGCAGCGCCCGGACTCGTCCTGGGACCTCG
>DATNBG010000356.1:0-2221 GCA_035572075.1 Roseiarcus sp.
CTATGGACGCCTGCCCTACACGGTCGATGTCGAGGACCGGCTGCCCTACGCGATCGGCGCCTCGGCGAAATATTCGACCACCAACGGTCCGGCGGGCCAGGTCTATTGGGAGGACCGCAACGTTTTCGGCGGCGCGGAGCAATTTCGCCTTCAGGCCGATGTCTTCTATGCGCCGCCCTGGTTCATCACCTCGCAGAACCTCAACAGCTTTTCGATCCACGATCTTGGTTGGCGCTTCTCAGCGAGTTTCATGAAGCCCGCCCTGTGGGGAACGCCGAACGACCTCCTCGTCAACGCGCTCGACGAGCGCGTCAGCACCAGCGGCGCGGGCTTTTTCGGCTACGAGGCGGAGGACGCCGACGCGACCGTCGCCTTGCGTCATCGATTCGGACGGAACTTCTGGATGCAGGCGGGGATCGAGGCGCAGACCGGCGTCGCGACGGACTTTCTCGGGCAGGTCGATTACACGATCGTCGGCGCGAACGCCTCCGCCAACTACGACACGACCGACAGCAAGCTCGACCCGACTCGCGGCGTGCGGCTCACCGCCTCGGTCGCCGGATTCCCGACCGCTCTCGGCTCGACCGTCGATATCGTACAAGGGAAGGCGCGCGCCTCGACCTATTATTCGCTCGATCCGGACTCGCGCTTCGTGCTCGCTGGGCTCATCGGGCTCGGCGCGATGGGCGGCGCGGACCTCGCCGACATCCCCGCGAACTGGCGCTTCTACGCCGGCGGCGGCGGATCGGTGCGCGGCTACGCCTATAACAGCCTCGGACCGGCGGGCCCGTTCGGCCTCGCGGTGATCGGCGGGCGCAGCCTCTTCTACGCCTCGGCGGAATTGCGGGTGAAGGTGACGGACACGATCGGCGTCGTGCCGTTCTTCGACGCCGGCAACGCCTATGCGACGAGCTTCCCGAATTTCAGCGCGCCGCTGGCGACCGCGGTCGGCGTCGGCCTGCGCTACTATACGGCGATCGGGCCGATCCGGGCCGATGTCGCCTTTCCGCTCGAACGGCACGCCGGCACGGGGCCGGTCGCGTTCTACGTCAGTATCGGGCAGGCTTTCTGATGATGTGGCGCCCCCTCTTTGTCAGGCTGATCGCGGCGATTGTCGCGCTCGCGGCGCTCAGCGCCGGGGCGCGCGCTGCCGAAGCGGACAAAGGAATGCTCGCCAATCTGCTGTCGCGGGCCTTGTCTTCGCCAACGACCAGCGTCTCGATCGGCGCGGTCGAGGGGGCGCTGTCCTCCGACGCCTCGATCAGCGACATCGTTCTCTCCGACCGCGATGGCCCGTGGCTCAAAATCGACAAGGTGCGGCTCGTCTGGAACCGGCTCGCGCTGTTCAGCCGGCGCCTCGAGGTCGATCAGCTCACCCTCGGACACGTGCAGTTCCTGCGCCGGCCGCTTCCCTCCGGAACCCCGCCGGCGGAAAGCGGCGGATCGATCCTGCCGGAGCTTCCGCTCAAGGTCGTCGTCAAGCAGTTCGGCTTGCAGGAGCTCTCGCTCGGCGAGCCGGTCATCGGCGTCGCGGCGCGCGTCGAGATCGACGGCAAGGCGACACTGGGGCCGCCCTCGGAAGGCCTCGACCTCAGTCTGAACGCAAAGCGCCTCGACGCGCCGGGCGAGTTCAAGGCGGTCATGACCTACGTGCCCGCGACCCAGAAGCTCACCCTCGCGGTGAACTCGGAGGAGCCCGCTGGGGGGCTCTTCGCCCATCTCGCCAACCTCCCCGGCCTGCCGCCGGTCAAGCTCGCCTTCAACGGCGCGGGCGCGCTCGACAATTTCGACGCGAAGCTCGACTTCGCGGCTGGACCCGACGTCTGGGCGCGAGGCGATGTCATCGTCGCGCGGGAGGGCGCGGGGCGGAAGCTCTCGCTGAACCTCAATTCGCGGCTCGAGGGCATGGCGCCCCCGATAATCCGCCCGGTCTTCGCGGGCGAGACGACGCTTAAGGGCGATCTCATCTTCGGCGACGATTCCACGATCGCCACGCCCGGCCTGCACCTCGTCTCCGCCAACGCCCGCCTCGACATCGTGGGCGGCCGGTCGGCGGACAATACGCTGGGCATCAAGATCCACGCCGGCGCCATTCCGGGCTCTGAGATCGGCAAGCTCGACCTCGACGCCTCGGTCGCGGGCCCCACCCTGAGCCCCACGATCGAAGGCGGGTTCAACGCGGGCGCTATTCATGTCGAGCAAGGCTCGCTCGACCAGGTCT
>DATNBG010000357.1:0-2782 GCA_035572075.1 Roseiarcus sp.
GAACTGCTTCGGCGGCGCGGGCGGCCAGCACGCCTGCGACGTCGCCGACGCGCTCAGCGTTTCGACCGTCCTCATCCATCCGTTCTCGTCGCTGCTCTCGGCCTATGGCATGGGGCTCGCTGACATCACCGCAGAGCGCGCGCAAGGGGTCGAGGAGCTGCTTCGGTTGAGCGCGCTGCTGCGCGTCCGCGCCATCGCCGATCAGCTTGCCGAGGCGGCGGCGGCCGAGGTCGAGGGGCAAGGGGTCGCGCGCGCGGCGATCAAGGTCCACCGCCGCGCGCAGTTGCGCTATGCGGGCTCGGACACCACGATCGAGGTCCCGCTCTCGACGCCGGCCGAGATGCGCCGCGCGTTCGAGCGCGCGCATAAGCGCCGGTTCGGGTTCGTCGACCGCTTGAAGGAGATCGCCATCGAGGCGGTGATGGCCGAGGCAGTCGGCGGCGCGGCGCGACTTCAAGAGCGAACCCGTCGAAGCGCTCCGGCCCCCTCGCCGCCGTCCGTCGCCGCCCGCGCCCGCTTCTTTTCGCATGGGCGCTGGCGCGAGGCGAATGTCTTTCTCCGTCACGCGCTACCGGTCGGCGCCGAAGTCGATGGGCCGGCGCTGATCATCGAGCCGCATCAGACGATCGTGGTCGAGCAGGGCTGGCGCGCGGCGATCACTGCGAAGAACCATGTGTTGATGACCCGGGTCGAGCCGATGCCCAAGCGCCAAGCGATCGGCGCCAGAGCCGATCCCGTCATGCTCGAGATCTTCAACCATCTCTTCATGTCGATCGCCGAACAGATGGGCGTCACGCTGCAGAACACCGCCTATTCGGTCAACATCAAGGAGCGGCTCGACTTTTCCTGCGCATTGTTTGACCGCGAGGGTCTTCTTGTCGCCAACGCCCCGCACATGCCGGTGCATCTGGGATCGATGGATCGTTCGGTCGAGACGATCATCCGCGACAATGAAGGGCGTATTCGCCCGGGCGACGTGTTCGCGCTCAACGCGCCTTACAACGGGGGCACCCATTTGCCGGACATCACCGTCTGCACGCCGGTGTTCGACGAGCATGGGCAAACGATTCTGTTCTGGACCGCATCGAGGGGCCATCACGCTGACATCGGCGGAACGGCGCCCGGATCGATGTCGCCGCTCGCGACGCGAATCGAGGGGGAGGGCGTCTATATCGACAACTTTCTCCTCGTCGATCGCGGACGCTTCCGCGAGCGCGAACTCTATGACCTGCTTAAGAGCGGCCGCTATCCGGCGCGCAATCCGCTGCAGAACGTCAACGACCTCAAGGCCCAGATCGCCGCCAATGAGAAGGGCGTCCGCGAGCTCAAGCGCATGGTTGAGGCGTTCTCGCTTGAGACCGTCGAGGCCTATATGGGCCACGTTCAGGACAACGCCGACGAAAGCGTGCGCCGGGTGATCGACCGGCTCGCCGACGGCGAGGCGGAGAGTGTTTCCGACCAGGGCGCTGTCATCAAGGTCAGGATCAGCGTCGACAAGGAGAAGCGCGAGGCGACCGTCGATTTCACCGGGACCTCGCCGCAGCAGGCGACGAACTTCAACGCGCCCGAGCCGGTGACGCGCGCCGCGGTGCTTTACGTATTCCGGGTCATGGTCGACGACGACATTCCGATGAACGCGGGATGCCTGAGGCCGATCCGCATCATCCTGCCCGAGGGCTCGATGCTGTCGCCCAAATATCCCGCGGCGGTGGTGGCGGGCAACGTTGAAGTGTCGCAGGCAGTGACCGACACCCTGTTCGCCGCGCTTCGAGCGCTCGGCTCGGCGCAGGGCACGATGAACAACCTCACCTTCGGCGACGCGACCTATCAATATTACGAGACGATCTGCTCCGGCGCTCCCGCCGGCCCCGGTTTCGACGGCGCGGCCGCCGTGCATACGCACATGACCAATTCGCGCCTGACCGACCCGGAAGTGCTGGAGAGCCGCTTTCCGGTCGTGCTCGAGGACTTCCACATCCGCCGCGGCTCCGGGGGCAAGGGGAAGTGGCGCGCCGGCGACGGCACGCTGAGGCGCATCCGGTTCCTGAAGCCGATGAGCGCGGCGATCCTCTCCGGCCATCGCGCCGTCCCCAATCCGGGAACGATGGGCGGGGAGCCGGGCGAGCTTGGTGTGAACTCCGTCCGCCGCAACGACGGCCGCGTCGAGATTCTGCCCGGCTGCGCCGAAACGAAGCTCGAAGCGGGCGAGGCGATCGAGATCGTGACGCCGACGGGAGGAGGGTGGGGAAAAGCGGAGTAACCCCCTCACGTCTCCACGATGCCGCCGAGATCGCCCGCCTGCGAGCCGCTTTCGCGGCCGTGCGGCAGCGCGAGATAGTCGGCCGAGCGCATTTCGATGAGCCGCGAGGCGGCGCGCTTGAATTCGAATGCCTCGGCGCCGTCGGCGCTCGTATAGAGCGCGTCCGGCTCGCCCGCGGCCGAGGCGATCAGCTTGACACGCATGTCGTAGAGGGCGTCGATCAGGGTGATGAACCGCCGCGCCTCGTTGCGCTCGCCTTCTCCGATCATGGGGATGCGGTCGAGGATGAGGGTGTGAAAGCGCTGGGCGAGCTCGAGATAGTCGGCTGAGCCAAGCGGGCGGCGGCAAAGAGAGTCGAAATCGAACCGCGCGACGCCGTCAATCGCTTGTGGCGCGTCGAGATAGCGGCCGAGCAGTTCGATTTTCAGCTTCGGGCCCCGCTCATGGCCGGTCAGAGCGAGGAACGCCTGATCGAGCGCGGCGTCCGCCTTGGGGCTTATCGGCGTGTAATAGACTGGCGCC
>DATNBG010000358.1:0-5956 GCA_035572075.1 Roseiarcus sp.
ACGCCCGAGAACGCGATGAAGTGGGAAGAGGTCGAGCCGGCGCGGGGCGAGTTCCATTGGGATGAGGCCGACGCCCTCGTCGCCTTCGCTCACGCGCATGGGCAGAAGGTCCGCGGCCACACGCTGGTCTGGCATTCGCAACTGCCGCCCTGGCTCACCCAAGGCCAATTCTCTCCTCGGGAACTCCGCGACCTCATGGTCGCCCATATCGCGGCCGAGGCCGGCCGCTATAAGGGCGCGATCTATGCCTGGGACGTGGTCAACGAGCCGTTCACCGAGGACGGGAGCTGGCGCAAGTCGATCTGGTATGAGGCGATGGGTCCCGGCTATGTCGCCATCGCGCTTCGCGCCGCCCACGCGGCCGATCCGGACGCGAAACTCTATGTCAACGACTACGGCGTCGAGACGGACGGCCCGAAGATGCGCGCGCTCCATGACCTCGTCGCGCAGCTTAAGCGCGACGGGGTCCCGATCGACGGAGTGGGCCTGCAATCGCATTTTGTCGTGGGCTCAACGCCGGCGGACTTGCAGGCGGTGATGGCGAAGTTCGCCTCCCTCGGCGTCGATGTCGCGGTGACCGAGCTCGATCTCCGAATCCGCCTGCCGGCCGGCAAGCCGTCGCTTCTCACGCAGGCCGATGATTACGCTTTCGTCGTCCGCGCCTGCCGCGCGACGCCCCGCTGCGTCGGCGTCACCACCTGGGGGATCACCGACGACCGCTCCTGGATTCCCTCGTTCTTTTCCGGCTACGGCGCGGCGCTGCCGTTCGACGAGGCCGGCAAGCCAAAGCCCGCGGTCGCCGCGATGATCGAAGCCTGGATGGCGCCAGGGCCGTGAGCCTTCCGCATTCGGATCACGACTTGATCGCGCCCGCGGTGAGCCCCGCGACGATCCATCGCTGCGCCAGCAGGAACATCAGGATCGCGGGCAGGATCGTGAGCGTGATGAAGGCCAGCACCAGTTGCCAGGCGGTCATGTATTGGCCCTGGTAAGCCATGAGGCCGAGCGTCCAGGGGTATTTCGATTCGCTGTTCAGGATGATGAGCGGCAGCAGGTAGCCGTTCCAGCTGCCGACGAAGGAGATGATCGCCACCGTCGAGAGGATCGGTCCGGAGAGCGGCAGGGTTATGTAGAAGAAGTACCGGAAGTACCCGCAGCCATCCATCATCGCCGCGTCGAGCAGCTCCAGGGGAAGCTGGCGGAATGCGGTGCGCAGCAGCAGCACGCTCATCGCCAGCGAGAAGGCGACCTGCGGCAGGATGACGCCCCAGTAGGAATCGAGCAGGCCGAGATCGCGGACCTTGATGAACAGCGGCAGGATCGCGGTCGCCGCCGGAAAAAGGAGCCCGAGCTGAATATAGCTCATCAGGAACTTGTCGCCGAAGAAGCGCAGATGCGCGAAAGTGAAAGCCGCCATCGACGAGAGGGCGAGGGTCAGCGCGACCGTCAGGAGCGCGATGAACAGCGAGTTGCCGAGCACCTGCCAGTAGCGGCGCCCGGTCAGAATCTCCCAGTAGTTGCTCCATGCCCAGACGTGCGGAAGACCGAGCGGGTTGGTCCTCAGCTCGCTCAGGTCCTTGAAGCCGTTCAGGGCGGTGGCCAGAACCGGATAGAGGACGGCGCCCGCGAGCGCCAGAAGCACGGCGAAGATCAGGAAGCTGGCGAGCCCCCGCGGACGGCGGCCCACGATGTCGAAAGTATTCGCCGCCGCGTCAGTCATTGCGCATGAGGATCCTTCTGTAGCCGAAAGCGAACGTTACGCAGATGACGAACAGCACCACGCCGACCGCCGAGCCGAAGCCGACCCGCATCCTGGTGATGCCGAAGTAGTAGAGGAAAGAGACCATCGTGTTGGTGGTCTCGAACGGGCCTCCGCCGGTCAACGGCACGATGATGTCGAAGAGCTGCAGCGCCCCGACCACGGAGAAGAAGACGGAAAGGCGGATCATCGGCCCGAGCAGCGGCAGCGTGATGTGCCAGAACCGCTGCCAGGCGCTCGCGCCGTCCATTTCCGCTGCTTCGAGCAGCGACCGGTCGATCCCCTGAAGGCCGGCGATGTAGAGCATCATGTGGAAGCCGAAGTACTTCCACACAATGACGACCAGCACCGCCGAGAACGCCCAGGTCTTGTCGGCGAGCAGGAAGTAAGGCGGCATGCCGAGCGCCGTGGTGACCGCGCCGGCGAGGCCGTAATCTCCATCGAACATGAAATGCCAGATCAGGCCAGCCGCCACATCGGCCAGCACATAAGGCAGGAAGAAGATCATGCGGAAGATGGCCGCGCCCGCGATCCGGCCGGCGACCATGAGCGCGACGCCGAGGGCAAGCGGCAATTGCACGATGAGCGACACGAGGATGATGAGGCCGTTGTTGACGAGCGACCTTGCGAAGGTCGCGTTGCCGATCAGGTAGCCGTAGTTCCTGAGGCCGATGAACTTCTCCGGCCGGCCGTAGCCGTTCCAGTTGTAGAAACTGTACCAGCCGGCCTCGATCATCGGCAGGGCGACAAAGACGGTAAAGAGCAACAATGCCGGTGGCAGAAAGATGAGGGCGACCGCCCAGCCGTTGAGCGTCATCCGCCGCGCGGGTTCGACGTAGCCCGTCGCGATCGGGACGCGCTCGACATAGGTCGTCGCTGTCGTCAAGAAGCCGACCTCTTGGTCGCATCCCGCAATTCAACCCCGCTTCCGAAGAGGCGGGGTTGAATTCAAGGGCGCGCCGCCAATCGGAACGCTATTGCTCGTTGGCGGCTTCCTGGATCTGGGCGGCGGCCGCTTCGGGCGTCATCTGGCCGGCGGCGACCGCGACCGAAATGTCGTTGACGACACGTCCGACGGAAGGTCCAAGATCCTGATCGAAGTAGTTCTGATGGTACGTCGTCTTGGCCAGATCGTCCGCCAAACGCTTGAACAGAGGATCGGTGAACGCGCTTTCCGCACCCTTGACGACCGGAATATAGGCGGCCTTCGCCGCCGCCTCCTCGGCGTATTTCGGCTGGCTGAAGAACTTGAGGAAGTCGACCGCCTCGGGCGGGGCGGACTTGCTGACCAGCCAGCCGTTGATCCCGCCGAGCGTGTCGGTCGCCTTGCCCTTGCCCCCCGGCACAGTCGGGAAGGACAGGATGCCGATGTCCTCGGCGGGCAAGCCCTTGCCGCTGGTCGAATTCGGCGCCTGCATGCCGAGCAGCCACTGACCCATGAGGTCCATCGCGGCCTTGCCGTCGCCGAAGATGCCCGCCGATTGCGCATGCGAGGTCGACAGATAGCCGGGCTGGAACGGCTCGAGCGCGGCGAGTTCGCGCAGGCGCTTGCCGGCCTCGACGAAGGTCTCATTCTTGAAGCCGCCATTCTTCCCCGCCTTGGCGTCGGCGAGCGCATTCTCGCCGCCAATGCGCATGACGAGGTAGGAATAGTAGAAGTGCATCGGCCATTTCTCGCCGGCGCCGACGTCGATCGGGGTGATGCCGGCCGCCTTCAGCTTCTTCACCGCGCCGAGGAAATCGTCCCAGGTCTTGATGTCCTCGGCCTTCACGCCGGCCTTCTCGAACAGCTTCTTGTTGTAATAGAAGACGACCTCGCCGACTTCGAACGGCACGCCGACGACTTTTCCGTCGACCTTGAACGCGTCAACCGCGGTCGGGGCGAGCTCGGGCTCCCACGAAGTGACGTCCTTGGTGATGTCCTTCAGGAATCCGGCCTTCTCCTGCGCCTGCATGACGCCGCCGCCCCAGCTGTAAAAGAGCTCCGGACGGGAATCGTCGGACTGCAGCATGGTCGGCAGCTTCGCCTTGAAGGCCTCGTTCTCCAGGTACTTGAACTGGACCTTCACCCCGGGATGCGCGGCGTTGTAGTCGTTGGCGATCTGATCCCAGATCGCCTTCTGGGCGGCGTTCTCGCTCACATGGAGGACGGTGATGGTCTTGTCGGCGGCGAGCGCCGGGACCGTCAGGGCGGCCAGGCAGGCGGCCGCGATGGCGAAATGACGAAAACCCATGGTCTCCTCCCACTTGGACGGCGCATCCCGGCGATTCTTCTTTTTCTCCGAGACACAAATTAAATCTGTCGCGACTTCCCGGTTCTGTCAAGCCGCTCCTGGTAAGACCTAAGGGGAATATGGGCGATCGCGGTTGACAGGCTCTGCGGCGGATGAAATTAATTCCGCCTCGCGAATAAAAACGCCGGAAGCGGAACGCTCAAGGACCAATGAAGACCGCCGACCCGGAACTCATGCGGGCGATCAATCGCTTCTATGTCATGGACGCGATCCGCCGCTTCGGTCCTCTCTCGCGGGTCGAAATCTCGCAATTGACGGAGCTGAGCCCCACCACGGTCTCGGCGATCACCGCGGCGCTGCTCGACGACCGGCTCATCATCCCGTTGCAGCTCGGCGCGGTGCGCGACGCGGGGCGCGGCAGGCCGCGCGTCATGCTCAAGCTCAATCCGGACGCGGCCCATGTGGCCGGAGTCAAGCTCGCTCACGATCAGATCACGGTCGGGGTGACGAATTTCTGCGGTGACATCCTGCGCTCGCTCGCGCTGCCGGTCCGCATCGACCGCCAGACGGCGTCCGTCATCGCCGACCTGGTCGAGGACGGCGTGCGCCGCTGCGTCGGCGACGCGGGCCTCGACATGGCTCACATCTCGGGCGTCTGCGTCGGCCTTCCGGGCGTGGTCGAGCGGGCGGCGGGCGTCTGCCGGCAAAGCCCGATCCTTCAGGAGCGCGACGTGCCGTTCGGCGCCGATCTCAGCCATCGTCTCGGCGTGCCCGCTTCGATCGACAGCGATGTCAATCTGGTCACCCTGGCCGAGCACTGGTTCGGACAGGCGCGCGGTCTCAACGATTTCCTGGTCGTCAACGTCGAGCGCAGCCTGGGCCTCGGCATTCTCCACAACGGCGAATTGTTCCGCGGCGCGAATGGCCTCAGCCCCGACCTCGGCGATCTGATGGTCCGCCCTTCGGGCGGCGGCGGACGACTCGCCGATCTTGCATCGGAGGCGTCCGTGCTGATCGAAGCCGAGGCGCTGCTGCGCGAGGGCGAAGCCGACGCGCGGCTTCATCAGGGGCGCGCGTTGGCGCTGCTGCTCAAGCGCGCGGCCGCCGGGGACAAGCGGTGCTCGCGCGTGCTCGCAGCCGCGGGCGAGGCCTTAGGGTTCGCCGTCGCCGGCCTCATCACCCTGTTCGCGCCGCCGAAGGTGATCGTTTCCGGGCGGGCCATGGCGACTAGCGACCATTTCATCGAGCCGCTGCGCAACGCCGTCGCCGCTCTCCTGCCCGCAAGCCTCGCCGACGTTTCCGACATCATCGTTCGCGAATGGAACGACGGAAACTGGGTGCAGGGCGCAGCGGCGATGACGTTGCGCGATCTGTACGGCGCGCCGTGGGGAACGACGGGACCGGCGCCGATTCGCGAAGCGCCTCTGCCCCCGCTCGGAGAATCGTGATGCAGCCGGTCGGAATCGGCGTCATCGGCTGCGGAAACATCAGCGCCGCCTATCTGACTGCGGCGAGAAAGTTCCCGATCCTCAACCTCGTCGCGCTCTCCGACGCCAATCCGGCGGCGGCCGAGGCGCGCGCGGCGGAATTCGGCGTGCCGGCGCGCGCCGTTGAGGCGCTGCTTGCTGATCCGGCGGTCGAGATCGTCCTGAACCTCACCGTCCCCAACGCTCATGTCGAGGTCGGCCTCAAGGCGATCGCCGCCGGCAAGCACGTCCACTCGGAAAAACCGCTCGGCGTCGCGACGGCCGAGGCGCGCCGCCTCATTGAAGCCGCCCGGGCCAAGGGCTTGCGGCTCGGCTGCGCCCCCGACACCTTTCTCGGCGGCGCCCATCAGACCGCGCGCCGCGCCGTCGACGAGGGGCTGATCGGCCGGCCGATCGGCGGCGCGGCGTTCTTCATGTGCCCTGGACATGAGCGCTGGCATCCCAATCCGGGCTTCTACTACCTCGCCGGCGGCGGC
>DATNBG010000359.1:0-4310 GCA_035572075.1 Roseiarcus sp.
TGCTTGAACTTGTCGTGGCTCGCCGCGCTGTCGGGCGAAACGCCGATGACGGCGGCGCCGGCGGCGGCGAATTTGGCGCGCAAGCCGTTGAAGGCGATCGCTTCGGCGGTGCAGCCGGAGGTGTCGTCCTTGGGATAGAAGTAGATCACGGCCGGTTTGCCCTTGAGGTCCCTGAGCCGCGTCTGCCCGCCGCCGGTCGGGAGATCGAAATCGGGCGCGGGATCGCCCTCGGCCAGTTCCTTCGCCATATCGCCCTCGTTTCGTCTCATTATGGGGTCAGGGCCAGACATTGACCCGCGCCGCCCGGCGTTGCAACCGGCCGGCGGAGCAGGCGGCCGCGAGCGGCCCAGGGACGGGCGTGCGCGGCGCCTTCGAATCAACCAATATCGCGCTTAAAGCTCGCGCCGCTCGCGCCACGGAGGGATGATCGTTATTGCTCGATCGGTTTAGCCGGACGACGCGGGCCCACGCCCGGGCCGCCATGCGCAGCCTGGCGGCGGACTGCGAGGGTCCTCGCCTGCGCTCGCGCTGGCGCCTCGTCAGCGCCCGCCGGGTCACGCACGTTTGCCTCCGGACCGTGGAGTTCGTCGCCGCCCTGTTCATCCTCGGCGGGCTCGTGCTGGCCTCGATGCTGGCCCGGGGCCCAATCCGGCTGGTCGGCATGCACGACCGGATCCAGTCCTCGCTTCAGGAGCGGGTGGGCGACCGTTACGCCATCGCTCTCGGCCCCACTTACGTGATGCACGATTCGTGGGGCGTGGGTCTGGGCTTCAAGGGCTTCACGGTGCGTGACGCCGACGGCCGGACGGTCCTGTTCGCGCCGAGCGGCAAGGTGGGCCTCGATCCGTTCGCGGCGGCGGTGGCGGACGTTAAGGTGCGCCGGCTCGAGCTAGACGGGCTCGACCTTCGTCTGCATGTCGCCGGGAATGGCGCGCTTTCGCTCGCGGTCGCCAGCGATTCGGGGGCAACCCCGATTCCCTTGCCCGCGGGGACCGCAGCGGGCGGCGGCGCGGGCGCTCTCGCCGCGATCGTCGCCGCCGCCGCCGAGGCGATGGCCGGCGCCACTCAGGCCCTCGACCGGCTCACTCTCGCCAATGGCCATTTCGAGATTCAAAACGACGCGACGCGACGCTCCGTCGTCTACAAGGACTTCGCCGTCACATTCGATCATTCGGGATCGAGAGCGCAGGCGTCGATCTCGGCGACCGGTCCGGCGGGCCCGTGGACAATCACGGCGCAGGCGTCGGACGGGGATAAGCCGGCGCTCACGGTTGAGGCGCGCGATCTCAGCCTCGCCGACCTCCAGGCGTTCGACAAGCGGCCTCCCCCCTTGATCGCCGAGGGCCCGATCGCCGTCAGGCTCGAGGCGCAGCTTGCGCCCGATTCGGCGCTTCATGCCTTCGCCGGGCGGTTCACCATCGGGGCCGGGCGGGTGCGGATCAACAATCCCGACGCGGCGCCGTTTTTTATCGACGAGGCGAGCGGAGCGATCGCCTGGGATGAGGAGGCGCGGCGGTTTCGCATCGACAAGCTTCAGGTCCTGTCCGGGCTGACACATCTCGAGGCGCACGGCTGGGTTCAGCCGCCCGCCGGCGCGTCCAGGGTGTGGACCGCGCATCTCGAGTCGCGCGGCGCTCAATTCAGCCCTGAGCGGCGAGGCGCGAGGCCGGTCGCGCTCGAGTCCATCGGCCTCGACGCCCGCTTTCTCGAATCGACGTCTCAGTTCGTCCTCGACAGCCTCACGGCGCGCGGGCCGACGGTCGATGTGGCGCTCAAGGCCGAGACGGCGCCCGACGCGGGGGGCTCTTCGCTCAAGCTCGCGCTTGACGTCGGCCCCAGCGCCACGGCCGATCTCATCCGGCTCTGGCCGGAATTCATCAATCCCGACGTGCGCGACTGGTGCGCCCAGAATCTGCACGGCGGGCGGATCGAGGGCGCGATGACGGCCAACTGGACCGCTGCCGACTTGGACGCGATGGAGCACAAGCGCGGCTTGCCGCGCGAGAGCGTGCATGGGCGATTCACCACCCGCGACGTCGCGGTCGACCTCCTGCCCGGCTTGCCGCCAATGTTGACCGACGAAGGGTCGGGGTCGTTCACTGGTCACGAATTCACCGTTTCTGGCAACCACGCGACCATGATCCTCACGCCCTCGCGGCGCGTGCGGGCGAGCGATCTCGTCTTCACCGTCCCCGACACGACGCCGAGAGCGATCGTCGACGCGTCCGCCCACGCGCACATGACCGGTTCCGCGGACGCGCTCGCCGATCTCATCATGCGCGAGCCGTTGCGCCGCCAGGCGGGGCTCGCGATCGACCCGGCGACCGTCAAGGGGAAGGCGGAGGGCGATCTCGCTCTCGATCTGAAGCTCGGCAAGACCGCGCGTCCGGAGGACACTCAGTTCCACGCGACCGGATCGCTCGACAATCTCGAGATCGACAAGTTCATCGCCAACGAAAAGCTCGAGCAGGCGAGCGCCGTGTTCGAGGCCGATCGCAGCACGCTCAGGGTGGTGGGCGACGGAGATCTCCTCGGCGCCCCGACCCATGTGGAGGTGGCCCGCGCCCCGGGCGAGGCCGGGTCGGCGACGGTGACCTTCGCCCTCGACGCCGCCGCGCGCGCCAAGCGCGGCCTCAACTTCGCGTGGCTGACCGGGCCGCTGCCGATCAAGCTCAAGGCGCCCTTGACCCGCGCGAGCGCCGAGGTCGAAATCGACCTCACGTCTGCGGGCGTCGATAATTTCGTGCCTGGCCTCTCGAAGCCGGCGGGAAAGCCCGGCAAGGCGACCTTCATCGTCAAGCCCGCGCCTGGAGGCGCCTCCCTCAGCAATATCGCCATCGACATGGGCGGGCCGATGATGCGCGGATCGGCTGAGATCGGCGCCGACGGCGCCGTGCAAAGCGCCACGATCACCCAGGCGCGCATCGCGCCGGGAGACGATTTCAAGGCTGACATCGTCAATGGCCCGACGGCGCTGAAGATTTCGGCGCACGGGGCGTCGATCGACGCGCGCGCCTTCGTCAAGTCGTTGTGGGAGGGGCCGCAGGCCGGACAAAGCGCGGCGAAGGACTTCGACCTCGACGCCAGGATCGCGACCGTTCAGGGCTCAAACAGACAGACGATTGCGGGAATGCAGCTCACCGCCTCCCGCCGCGGCGGCGAGACCCGGCTCGGGAGCTTGAAGGGACGGATCGGCGACGGCGCGGTGACGGCGACGGGGAGCGGCGGCGAAACGCGGCTCATGACGTCCGACGCTGGCGCGCTGCTGCGCTTCGCCAATCTCTATTCGCGGCTCGACGGCGGCAATCTCAATCTCATTCTGCGCTCTCACGGCGCTTCCAGCGAAGGTCAGGCCACGCTCACCGACTTCGTCCTGCGCGACGAAGCGGCGTTCCGCCAGCTGGTCACCGCCGGGCGGCCGCGCGCCGCCGAGGACGGCGCCGCGGCCATCGATCCGTCCGTGGTGCGCTTTGACAAGATGACCGCCTCCTTCGAGCGCGCCGAGGGCAGGGTCGCGATCCAGGACGGCGTCATCTTTAATCCAAGCATGGGGCTCACCGCCCAGGGCGCGATCGATTTCGCGCACAACCAGATCGACGTCAGCGGTTCGTTCGTGCCGGCCTATACGGTCAACACGATGCTGACGAAAATCCCGCTGGTCGGCCTCCTGCTCAGCGGCGGGCAGAACGACGGCGTGTTCGGGGTCAGCTATCGGGTGCATGGGCCGATGAGCGGTCCGACGCTGACCGTCAACCCGCTGTCGGCGATCGCGCCGGGCATCCTGCGCCGGATTCTCGGCGCGATCGACGGCACCACCAGCCGCGCCGGCGCCATCGATCCGGTGGAGACCAGCGCCGCGCCGCCGCGCCGCTCGGCGCGGTAAATATAACTTGAAAAAGCGCGCTCGGCGCCAAACCCGCGGGGTCGAAGGCGCGTCCGCGAGGGCCGGAAAAAAGAGCGCGGTCTGGGAGAACGCCAGAAGGCTCTAAACCGCCCTCAAGAGCACGTGCTTCTTGCGGCCGAGCGACAGCTTGACGATTCCGCCCGCGCTCAGCGCCTCGCGGGTGATGAGCGCCCGCTCGTCGCCGAGCGTCAAGTCGTTGACCCTCAGGCCCCCGCCACGGATCTGGCGGCGCGCCTCGCCGGTCGAGCCGACCAGGCCGGCGCGCACGAAGGCGCTGAGCGCGCCAAGGCCGGCGTCGAACTCGGCCCCCGGCACGTCGACCGTCGGCAGGGTCTCCGCGAGTTCCTTCTCCTCGAAAGTCTTGCGCGCGGTGGCGGCGGCCGCCTCGGCCGCGGCAGCCCCATGC
>DATNBG010000360.1:0-7435 GCA_035572075.1 Roseiarcus sp.
GGCGCGCTGATCGGCATCTCGGCGGCGGATCTGGTCGGCACCGCGTCGCGCCTTCATTCTCCGGGCGACATCGCGGGGATCTACTCGGCCATCGGCGCCGGCCTGTCGGTGGCGGGGGGCAGAACCGCCGCGCAGCTCTCCAACGCCAACGGCGTGGTGCTGCGCCTTCACGGGCGCCAGGTCGGCTTCTCCTTCTCGATCGACCTCGCGGGCATGAACATTTCGCTCGCTTAAGCCGAAGCGTCCTCCGCGCATGGAACTGCGACGGCGAGACCTCGCAGGCCTCATGCTCGGAGGCGTGGCCGCGCTCGGCCTCGCCGGTCGGGCGGACGCTCAAGGCGATCCCCTGCCCTCGTGGAACGCCGGGCCGGCGAAGGACGCGATCGTCAAGTTCGTCCATGCGACGACGGACGCCGCGAGCCGCGATTTCGTGCCGGTCGCCGAACGCATCGCGGTCTTCGACCAGGACGGCACGCTGTGGGTCGAGCATCCGGTCTATACCCAAATCGTCTTCGCTTTCAGCCGCGTGCCGGAGGTTGTGAAAGAGAGGCCCGAGCTTGCCAAGGAAGAGCCGTTCCGCACCGTGCTGACCGGCGACCGCCGCGCGATCGCGCAACTCGGGCTCGACGCGCTGATGTCCCGCCGGAGCAGGTGGTGGGCAGCGCCGGCGGCGTCAGCTACCCAGTACGCGGCGGACGGACGGCCGGTCCTCATCAAGGAGCCGAAGCTCATCATCAACGACGACAACGCCGGCAAGCCCGAGGGCATCCATCTCGTGATCGGGCGGACGCCGCAATTCGCGTTCGGCAACTCGGCCGGCGACCGCGAGATGCTCGAATATGCGACGGCGGGCGCCGGGGCCAGGCTAGGCATGATCGTCCTGCACGACGACGCCGAGCGCGAATACGCCTATGGGCCCGCGCAGGGCCTGCCGGATTCGAAAATCGGAACGCTCCCCCAGTCGCTCTACGATCAGGCGGTGAAGGACGGCTGGATCGTCGTCAGCATGAAGGCCGACTGGAAGCGCGTCTTCGCATTCGAGTAGCCCGGCGCGCTCCCTACCAGCGGACCAGCGCCGCGCCCCAGGTGAAGCCGCCGCCCATCGCCTCGATCATCACCAGGTCGCCCGGCTTGATCCGGCCATCCCTGACCGCGACGTCGATGGCCAGCGGAACCGAGGCGGCGGAGGTGTTGCCGTGCTTATCGACGGTGACGATCACCTTGTCGCGCGCGATGCGGAGCTTGTCGGCGGACGCGTCGATGATCCGGCGATTGGCCTGATGCGGCACGAACCAGTCGATATCCTCCGCCGTCACGCCGGCGTCGGCGAAGCATCCCTGGATCACGTCGGTCACCATGCCGACCGCGTGGCGGAACACCTCCCTGCCCTGCATCCGCAGATGGCCGACCGTCCCGGTGGAAGACGGCCCGCCGTCGACATAAAGCTTGTCGCGATGCCGGCCGTCCGCGCGCAGGCGCGAGGCGATCAGGCCGGGCGAAGCAAGCCGGCCGTCGCTTGCGCGCGCCTCGAGTACGATCGCCCCCGCCCCGTCGCCGAACAGGACGCAGGTCGTCCGGTCGCTCCAGTCGAGAATGCGCGAAAAGGTCTCCGCGCCGATCACCAGCGCGCGCTTATGCGAGCCCGAGCGCAGGAATTTCTCGGCGGTCACCAGAGCGTAGACGAAGCCGGTGCAGACCGCCTGCAGGTCGAAAGCGGCGCCCTCGACAATGCCAAGCTCGGCCTGAACCTGGGTGGCCACCGAGGGAAACGTGTAGTCGGGCGTCGATGTTGCGACGATGATGAGATCGATGTCGGCGGGCTTGAGCCCCCCGCTCTTGAGCGCGCTCCGAGCCGCATGGACGGCGAGCGACGAGGTCGTCTCGCCGGGGCCGGCCACATAGCGCTGACGGATGCCGGTGCGCTGCACGATCCATTCGTCCGACGTGTCGATCCTGGTCGCCAGTTCGGCGTTCGAGACGGCGCGCGCGGGCAGCGCGGAGCCGACGCCGCGTACGCAGGCGCGAATCAAGGCGGGCTCGCCGCCCTCCGACGAGTAGGGTTCCGGGCGGCGCGGGCGGCGGACGCGCGGCGGGGGAGATGCAAGGCTCATGAAGCTGACTTTTTCCGCGATCAGGACTGAACGGCGCGTGAACGCATGAGGCGGGGGCGGAAACCGTTGGCGTGGGCGATCATCTCGCGAATCTTGTCGAGCAATTCCTGACCCACCATGTCATAGGCCAATTCCACAGCGCCGGCGAAGCTCTCGGCGTTGGCGCCGCCATGAGCCTTGATGACGACGCCGTCAAGCCCCAGGAAAACGCCGCCGCTGGCGCGCGGGACCATTTTCTCGCGCAGCGCCGCGAGCGACTTTTGCGCGAACAGGAAGCCGATGCGCGACATGAGGCTCGAACTCATGGCCTCGCGCAGATACTGCCCGACCTGGCGCGCGGTGCCTTCGGCCGTTTTCAGCGCGATATTGCCGGTAAAGCCTTCAGTTACAAAGACATCGACGGCCCCTTTGCCCAGATCGTCGCCTTCGACGAAGCCGGAATAACGCATATTTGGCAGGCTCGCCTCGCGCAGGATTCGCCCCGCCGCTTTCACCTCCTCGACGCCCTTGATCTCCTCCGCCCCGACATTGAGCAGACCGACGGTCGGCGAATCGATGTGGAAAACTATTCGCGCCATCGCCGCGCCCATGACCGCGAGATCGACCAGGTGCTGCGCGTCCGCGCCGATGGTCGCGCCGACGTCGAGCACGATCGATTCGCCGCGCAGCGTCGGCCACATCGCCGCAATCGCCGGCCGCTCGATCGGCGCCATCGTGTGCAGGCAGAATTTCGCCATCGCCATCAGGGCGCCGGTGTTGCCGGCGGAGACCGCGCAGTCGGCCGCGCCCGACTTCACCGCCTCGATCGCCTGCCACATCGACGAGACGCGCCGCCCGGCGCGCAGCGCCTGGCTCGGCTTGTCGCTCATCTTGACCGCGACGGGGGCATGAAAAACGCGCGACCTGGCGGCGAGTCTGGGATGGCGCGCAAGCACCGGCCTGATCGCCTTCTCATCGCCATAGAGGAGGAACTCAATGTCGGAGCGCCGCTCGAGCGCGATCGCGGCGGCGGGCGCCACAACCGTGGGCCCGTGATCGCCCCCCATCGCATCCAGCGCTATGCGAATGTCGCTCGCCATTCCTTGGTCCGACCGCCTGGGGCGCGCGCGTTGCCCAGGCGGCGCGGCGCGGGCCGGACAATAGCGGCTTGGCGCAAGGCAACGCAAGAAACTCGCCGGTGAGGTTGCAGCGAGCGAAACGGCGCCCGGCGGATCGCGCCGCCGCGCGGTCCGTCGCGCGCGGCTGAAAAAGGCGCGGTTCGCGCCTCGCCGAAGCTTCCGCCGACAGGCGGGCGCCTTGCTTCAGGCGCCGCTTCCGCGATTCCCGGCGAGCGCCGCCCGGCGTTTCGGTCGAAGCGCCGAAGGGCTCAGGTTTTTTTGGCGCCGCGCGCTCGCGGCCCTGCTCCGCCTTTAGTTGGCGGCGCTCCGGGCCGGCGCCGAGTGCGGCTCTTCCTTCACCAGGGCAAGCGCAATCTTCTGGGAAATGTATCCGAGGATCGCGCCGATGATCAGCGAGATCACGCCGACGATGAAGGGGTTGTCGAGCGAACCCGAGGCGACCGCGCCAAGCTTGTTGCCGGTCAAGGCGAGTCCGGCGACGGCCGCGTAGCCGTAAACGTTGGCCGGGATGTCGCTCAGCGCCGGCGCCTTGGCGGCGTACACGATGATGAAAACCGTGACCAGGACGCATATGCCGGCCCAAAGCGGGACGCCGATGACGCCGCCGAGCGGGACGTGGGTGACCAGGAGTAGCGCGATCCAGGCCAGGATGGCGCCGAATATGGTGCCGGTGAGGGCCTTGGTGAATCCGGCCTCCTTGCCGCCGCAATGGTAGAACGTCGCCCAGGCGATGAACGCAACCCAGATTTGCATGCCCATCCCGATCGGCGACAACAAGACCAATGTCGCGAGGCCGCCGAGCACGCCGATACTGACCGCCAATGCCGTAATGAGGTCCATAGCTTGTCTCCCTCGTCGCGAATGCGGCTCATCCCGACTTTCGGGTCGCGCAAGCTTGACACGGAGCTGGCGCCCTGCGCCGCAAGGCCTACGACTATAACTTGCGCCAAATTTTAAGCAATGCCGCGAGCCTGCCATCAACTGACAATATTCTTGCCCTAATCGCGATTCTCACCCTAATCGCGGTCCGGTTTGTTCCGGTGAGCCAGCGCAGCGAACGGCGAATCGATCGGCCCCGGTTCCGCCCCCGGCTCGAAAACCGCGCCGGGCTTGCGCGGATAGGGATCGAGGCCGAGGGCGAAGAACTCCGCGGCCAGAGCCCCAAGGTCGATCTTTCCGTCGATGACCGGATCGGGCTCGTCCTCATCCTCGAGCGAAACCGTCAGGGTTTCCCTTGGCCCGGGGGACCTCGGACCGGCCGCGGCCCGCGGCGCGAACACCACGTCGACAGCCTCATCCACGGTCGCAGGCATGGGCTCGAGCGAAACGACGCAGGTTTGCGTGCATTCGCCGTGGACGGAGCCGGCGACGCGCGCCCCGCCGCGGCCTTGAGGCTCGAGCCTGAGCGTCGCCGTCAGGACGGCGATCGCCGGAAGCCCAAGGAACGAGGCGAGCGCCTCCCTCTCGGCAGGGGAAGCTTCGATGGTCACGCTCTGGCCCTCCCGCGGAAGGGCGTCGACGCGCGCCAACCGGGAGAATGGCCCGGCTTCGGTCATGTGAGGTCTCCGGCGGCGACCAGGCCCGGCGGGAAACGAAAACGGCCGGCCGCGAACGCCTCGATCGGGATCGCGCCCAGGGCGGCGTCGAGCGAGGCGACATGGCGCGCCAGCGCTTCCGCTTGCCGCCCGGCCTCTTTGTCCGCGGCGCCATAGACGTTGCGCCTGAGCGCCTCGGCGAGGCGGGCAAGCGAGCCTTCGTCGAGCGCCGCGCCATAGGCTGTGTTGCGGCCGTAGAAGGCGCGGCCCATCGCTTTCAGCCGCTTCGCCACGGCGATGTCCGAATGCCCCATCTCGCGCAGCGTGTCGTCGAAATGGGCGAAGACGCCGTCGACCAGATCCTGGGCGATGGCGTCCGCGAGAGCACGCTCCGATTCGGCCGAATCGCGGCGTGCTCTCGATTCCTTGGCTTCGCGCTCTGGTCCGCCCGAACCAGAGAGCCTGCGCAGGACGAGGCCGGCGTGCAGCGCGAGCAGCTCGAACCGGCCGTCGATCCGGTCAGGCGCGCCCAGGCTCTCGTAGAGCGCCGGGCGGCGCGAGGCGGCCACGATCTCGCCCAGAATCTGCTCAATGACTGCTTTGCTCGCGCGCCGGGCGCGCCAGTGGGCGAAGATCATACCCTTGCTCGCGGCGCACTAAGATTGGCGCCTTGCTCTCATCTGGCGCAATGAGTTAGGCAACCGCGCCCGGTCTGGCAAGGCGAAACGGCCAGTCGAAAGAAGGACGGAAGTCAAAGATGGCGCGGATGGATCATCGTCGAGCGGCGCTGGCGCTGGCGCTCTCAGCCGCGCTCGGGCTCGGCGGCTGCCTTGGCTATGACGGCGACTTCGCCCGCGGCTACCAGGTCGATCCGGACACGCTGTCGCAGATCAAGATCGGCGCGACCACCAAGCCCGAGGCGCTTTCGGCTCTCGGCACCCCCTCCACCACCTCGACCGTCGGCGGCGACGCCTGGTACTATATCGGCCAGAAGATGCAGCACACGCTCTCGTTCATGCCGGTCAAGATGACCGACCAGCACGTGCTCGCGGTCTATTTCGACAAGAACGGCAAGGTCTCCCGCATCGCCAACTACGGGATGAAGGACGGCAAGGTGTTCGACTTCGTGAGCCGCACGACGCCGACCGGCGGCTCCGAGCCCGACTTCCTCAAGAACATCATGGGCGGCCTGTTCCGGTTCAGCTGACGAAAGCGGCGGTGCCAGTCAACGGGCGGGCGCTCTGGCAAAATTTGGAATTTCCTTGACCACCAACCGTACGGCGCCTATGCCGCCCCGGTTCGGCAAGAACCGCTGACACCCTTGGCTGGGTCGGGCCGCGGGCTGTGGGGCGGGAATAGCGCCCCGGACCATTCGCAAACTGCGCGACGAATGGAGCCGCTAGATTTTCGCGATCTGGCCCAGGACGCTCATCCTCGTTGATACGGCGCCCATTATTTTTACATTTTGGAAGATCACCTCAAATTCGCGCCACGATTCAGGCCGCTCTTCGAGGCGCACGCCGCGGGACGGTTGCGCTTCGCCGTCACGACAATCACGATCGCCGAGGTGCTGACGGGCCGATGAAGGCCGCTGACGAGGCGCTTGCGCGGCGCTATCGCGCCATTCTCGAATCATGGCGAGTGGTCGCCCTCGATGTCGACATCGCCGAAAATGCGGCGCGTTTGCGGCCTCGCTCCGACTGGGCCTGGACGACGCCGTCCAAGCCGCGAGCGCGCTGGCGATCAACGCCGCGGCGCTTGTCACTCACGACCGCGATTTTTCACGCCTGCGTGCGCTGCGCGTATTGTCTTGAGAGATGTTTCCGGTCGCCGATCACCGCGCCAAAATCGCCAGCAGCAGAAGGGCGACGATGTTGGTGATCTTGATCGCCGGATTGACCGCGGGGCCTGCGGTGTCCTTGTAGGGGTCGCCGACGGTGTCGCCGGTGACGGCAGCCTTGTGCGCTTCCGACCCCTTGAGCCACTTTTTTCCGTCCTTGTCGATGAAGCCGTCCTCGAACATTTTCTTGGCGTTGTCCCAGGCGCCCCCGCCTGAGGTCATCGAGATGGCGACGAAAAGGCCGTTGACGATCACGCCAAGCAGCGAGGCGCCAAGCGCCGCGAAGGCGTTGGCCTTCGAGCCTGAGATCCACAGCGCGCCGAAATAGACGACGAACGGCGCCAGCACCGGCAAGAGCGAGGGGACGATCATCTCGCGAATCGCGGCTTTCGTCAGCATGTCGACGGCCCGCCCATAGTCCGGGCGCTGCGTGCCCTGCATGATGCCCGGCATTTCCTTGAACTGGCGGCGCACTTCGAGCACCACCGAGCCGGCCGCGCGGCCGACCGCGGTCATCGCGATGCCGCCGAAGAGGTAGGGGATGAGTCCGCCGAAGATCAGCCCCGCCACCACGTAAGGGTTGGAAAGCTCGAAGGACACCGCGCCGAGACCCTTGAAATAGGGCGCGCCGATCTCGGTGAAGTGGCGGATGTCGTTGGTGTAGGCGGCGAACAGCACGATCGCGCCCAAGCCCGCCGAGCCGATCGCGTAGCCCTTGGTCACCGCCTTGGTGGTGTTGCCGACCGCGTCGAGCGCGTCGGTCGACTGGCGCACCTCCTTGGGCAGCCCGGCCATTTCCGCGATGCCGCCGGCGTTGTCGGTGACCGGGCC
>DATNBG010000361.1:0-4180 GCA_035572075.1 Roseiarcus sp.
GCCGACCTCGCCGGCTGGCTTCTGACCGAAGGCGCCGAGCGGGTTAGCGTCGCCGCGCTCGAACAGACCTTCGCCGCCCGCAACGCGCTCTATGAGGCGCTCGAGAGGCGGATCGGCCCGGCTGAGGCCTGAGCCCGCTAAATGCGGAGAGGCGGGGAACGTCGCCGGCGCGCTCCGGGAGGCGTAGGCAAGGGGATTCCAGATCTTGGGGGTCGGCAGCGCCCGAGGCCCAACCATTTTCGAGTCCGAATCGAGGCTTTTCAATCGCTTGCGGCGCCATTCGCGATCCAGCGCCGGGCCGGGCCTCACGCGAGCGGGTTTCGATTCCAATTGTCCGTGTAGGTTAAGTATAATAGGCCGTCTGAGTGTTTCTACGCATTGCGGAGCGCTCTCATTCGTGAGCGGTCTGAGCCCTCATGTCCACCTCGGAACGAGGGAAAGCTTTGGGGCGCGAAACCGCGATCATGGATGTCCGCGCATGGCTCGCGCGGCTCGGGCTCAGCCAGTATGAGCAGGCCTTTCGGGATCACCGGATCGACTACGATGTGCTGGCGGATCTCACCGACCGCGACCTCGGGAAACTTGGGGTCTCGCTTGGCGACCGCCGGCGCCTGTTGAGGGCGATCGCGGAGCTTTCCGCGCCGCCTCCCGCCCCCGCGCGGCCGGCGCCGTCCTTCGCGGAGCCCGAATCCGTCGAACGGCGCCCGATCACCGTCATGTTCTGCGATCTGGTCGGCTCGACCGAGCTTGCGGCCGCCCTCGACCTCGAGGACTGGCGTAACCTGCTCAACACCTATCTCGACGAGGCCTCGGAGGCGGTGGCCAGGCTCGGCGGCCACGTGCTCAAGCGGCTCGGCGACGGGCTGATGGCCGTCTTCGGCTATCCGCAGGCGCAGGAGAATGACGCTGAACGCGCGGTCCGGGCCGCCCTCGCCATCCAGCAGGCGCTGGGCGAAGTCAGCGCCCGGAATCGGGCGGCCGGCGCTCCCGGGCTCGCCGTCCGCATCGGCCTCGAAAGCGGTCCCGTGGTGGTCGACGCCGTGGGCGAAGTGTTCGGCGAAGCGCCCAACATCGCCGCGCGCGTTCAGGCCGCGGCCGAGCCTGGAACGGTGCTCGTGACCTCGACCGTCCAGCGTCAGGTCGCGGGGCTGTTCATCGTCGAGGACAGGGGCGCTTACGAGCTCAAGGGCGCGCCGGCGCCGGTGACGCTCTATCGCATCGTACGGACAAGCGGGGGACGCCGCCGGGCAGGCGCCCGGCTTCTCACCCCGTTTGTCGGCCGCGAGGACGAGCTCGCGGTCATGGCTCGCGCTCTCGAACGCGCCCTCACGGGCAAGGGGCAGTTCGTCCTGATCGCCGGCGAGCCCGGCATCGGCAAGTCCCGCCTGGTCGAGGAGTTTCGCGGCCGGATGGGCGAGAGGCCACACACATGGATCGAGTGGAGCGCCTCGCAGCTCCTGCGGAACACGCCGCTGCATCCTGTCCAGGCATGGGGACGCGCGAGGTTCGGCGGTCCCGAGACGCCGCCCGAGCGGCGGCTCATCGAGCTCGAATCGCTTCTCGCCGACATCGGGCTCGACTCGGACAAGCTCGCTCCGCTGCTCGCGCCGATGGTCGGCGTTCCGCTCCCGCCCGAGCGCCTGCCCGGCCTTGCCGCGGAGGAGATTCGCCGCGGCCAGCTGGCGGCCATGGCCGAATGGGCGGCGGCCGCCGCCCGGACTCAGCCGCTGGTGCTCGTCTTCGAGGATTTGCAGTGGTTTGACCCGACGTCGATCGATCTCGTGCATGGCTTAAGCGAGCGTGGCGCCGAGGCGCCGATCCTGGTCCTGGCGACGGCGCGGCCGGAGTTCCGCCCGCCTTGGGGCCTCAAGGCGCATCATAAGGTTATTGCACTCGCGCCGCTCGACGAGGCGCAGGTTCAGCGCATGATCGACGGGATCGCGTCCCGCCACGCGCTGCCGGCGAACGTGACGAAAAGGGTTGGCGAGCGCGCGGGCGGCGTGCCGCTGTTCGTCGAGGAGGTGACGCGGCTCATTCTCGAGCGCGGCGAGCGGGGGGCGGCCCGGTCGATTCCGCCGACGCTCAGGCAGTCGCTGGCGGCGCGCCTCGATCGCTTGGGAGAAGCGCGCGAAGTCGCTCAGATCGGCGCGGTCCTGGGGCGGAGCTTTCCTTATGCGCTTCTGAGCGCCGTTGCGTCCCAGGCGGGGCCCGCGCACGACGGGCCCGACGGAGGCTCGCTTCAGTCCGCGCTGGCCGCCCTGGTGGAAGCGGACATTCTCTTTGCCGATGGCCGCCCGCCGGAGGCGACCTATTGCTTCAAGCATGCGCTGGTTCAGGACTCGGCCTACGACAGCCTGCTCAGAAGCCGGCGTCAGGCGCTGCACCGGAGCGCGGCCTTGGCGCTCATCGCCGCGCAATCGGAGCCGGAGGCGATCGCCCGTCATTTCACCGAGGCCGGCGCCAGGGATCTGGCGATTGAATGGTGGGGCAAGGCGGGCGAGGAGGCGCTGCGCCGTTCGGCGTTCAAGGAGGCGATCGCGCAGCTCGGCAAGGCGATCGCGCTTGCCGAGGAGATGGAGCGGGAGGCCCCCAAGGACGCGGCCAGGGATCCGGCTCTCGCCGAGCGGCTCCTCAGGCTGCACACCGGCTATGGCCACGCGGCGATGTGGCTGAAAGGCTTCGCCGCCGACGAGATGAGCGCGGCCTACGCCCGCGCCAGCCAGTTCGCGGGACCCGCGGGCGACGCCGATCCGCGCTTCGTCGCCTATTATGGCGAGTGCCTGAAAAGCTTCGTGCGCGGCGAATATCGAAAGGCGCATGGGCAAGCCGAGTCTTTCCTGCGGGAAGCGAGAGCCGAAAGGCGCGCGACCGAGGCGGGCGTCGCCCGCCGGCTTCTCGGTTTTGTCTCGCTTCAGCTTGGCGACCTGCGGGCGGCGCGCCGAGCCCTTGAGCGCACGCTCAGCGATCATGTCCGCGAGCGGGACCAGGGAACGTTGTTCCGGTTCGGCAACGACACCGAGGTGAGCGCCACCAACTTCCTCGCCTTGACCGAGTGGCATTTGGGGGCGTTCGGGCGAGCCCGCCAGCTCATTGACGAGTCGACCCGCCGCGCCAACGAACTCGGCCATTCGGCGGCGGTCGCGAGCGCCCTCTTCTTCAGAACCGTCATTGAAAGCCGCCGCGGCGACGCCGCCGCCGCGCGGGTCGTGGTGGAATCGCTGCTTCAACTGACCCAGGAGCGCAACCTGAAGACCTACGCCGACCTCGGCGGGATGTACTCGAACTGGGCGCGCGGCAAGCTCTTCGACCCGGCCGCGGGAGCGGTCGGACTCCGGGAGGCGCTCGCGTCCTATCTCGCGCTCGGCAACAAGAGCGGCGGGCCATCGTTCCACGGTCTCATCGCGGAGCTTGAAGCCATGCGGCCGGATTTTGAGAGCGCGCTCTCGGCGATCGACGACGGACTGGCCATCGCCGAGGAGACCGGGGAGCACGTCACCGCCCCCTACCTCTATCGGCTCCGCGGCGAACTCCTGCTGATGCGAGATCCCGGCGCCGCCGCTCCCGCCGAGGAGGCTTTTCAGACCGCCATCGCCATCGCCGAGGGCCAGGGCGCGCGCGGCTATGGGCTGAGCGCCTCCTACGCGCTTGCCAGGCTCTACCGGTCGGCGGGCCGCGCGGACGAGGCGCGGGCCGTCCTCGCGCCCGCGCTCGAAGGCCTGCCGCCGACGCCGGAAACGCCCGAGATCGCCGAGGCCCAGGCGCTCCTGGCGCGCCTGGGCTAAGGGATTGACCGCCAAGGGGGAACAGACGCTGCATGACGATCCGCTAGCAAAACGCGTCTGGCCTACAGCCTTCTGGCCTTGAGTGGAATCGCTGAAGGGGCCGCCTTGAGGAGAGCGTCGCGACCGCCGTCTGCCGGCCTTAGGTTCCTTTTAGGTTCGCGCCCCTAGTGTTTTCAGTGCGTTGGGCCCCCGTTTAGGTTCGCCCTTGCAAGTAGATACATAATATATATGTGATTTATTTCACAGCGGCGCTGAACGAACACATCAAATCGCTCTAAAACGCGAAGGCGTAGACCCGCCCGCCGCTCGCCACATAGAGCCGGTCGCCGGCGGCGATCGGCGTCTGGTACCGGTCGAAGCCGCCCCGAGGCTGCGCGGCCGAGGCGATGAGTTCGCCA
>DATNBG010000362.1:0-2368 GCA_035572075.1 Roseiarcus sp.
CCTAAAACGAACCCAGCGCCGCGCGCGGCCGTTCCCGCGGCCCCTATTCCGCCGCGTCCGCCGTGACCGGCGCGTAGTTCAGGACCGGCCCGAGCCAGCGTTCGACCTCGGCCGCGGCCATGCCCTTCCGCGCCGCATAGTCCTCGACCTGGTCGCGCTCGACCTTGGCCACCCCGAAATAATGCGCCTCCGGGTGGGCGATATAGACGCCGCTCACCGACGAGCCCGGCCACATCGCGTAGCTCTCGGTCAGCTCCACGCCGGTCGCCTTGGCAGCGTCGAGCAGGCGGAAGAGCGTGGCCTTCTCCGTGTGGTCGGGCTGGGCGGGATAGCCGGGCGCGGGGCGGATGCCGCGATAGGGCTCGGCGATCATTTCGCCGGGCGTGAAGGCTTCGTCGGGCGCATAACCCCAAAGCTCGCGGCGCACGCGCGCGTGCATCGCCTCGGCCAGAGCTTCGGCGAACCGGTCGGCCAGCGCCTTGACCAGGATCGACGAATAGTCGTCGTTCGCCCGTTCGAAGCGCTTGGCGATTTCATCGTCGCTGGCGCCAGCGGTCACCACGAAGGCGCCGACATAATCGCGCGGGCCCACGAAATCGGAGAGCGCCAGGTTGGGCCGCCCGTCGCGGCGGGAAAGCTGCTGGCGAAGCGTGAACAGGGTCGCGATCGGCGAGGCGCGCCGCTCGTCGGCGAAGAGGTGGATGTCGTCGCCGGCCTGCGCCGCGGGCCAGAAGCCGACGACGGCCCTGGGCTCGAACCATCGCTCCTCGATGACCCGCCTCAGCATCGCCTGCGCGTCGTCGTAGAGCGCCCGCGCCGCCGCTCCCTGTTCCGGATCGTCGAGCAAAGCGGGATAGCGCCCCTTGAGCTCCCAGGCCTGGAAGAACGGGGTCCAGTCGATGAAGCGGGCAAGATCGGCGAGATCGTTCCATTCGAACGCGCGCGCGCCGAGGTAAGCCGGCGTCGCCGGGCGATAGCCGCCCCAGTCGAGCTTCAGCGCATTGGCGCGGGCCTTGGCGAGCGGCACGCGGACTTTGTCGGCTTCGCTGCGCTCGTGCGCCTCCGCCACCTTGCGGTACTCGGCGCGCACCTTTTCTATCGTCGCGGCCCGGGTCTCGGGCGAGAGCAGCGCCGAGACGACGCCGACCGCCCGACTCGCGTCGTTGACATGCACCGCTTGCGATCGGGTGTAGCGGGGATGAATCTTGACCGCGGTGTGGACGCGGCTTGTGGTCGCGCCGCCGATCAGCAGCGGAATGTCGAAGCCCTCGCGCTCCATCTCGCTTGCGACATGGGCCATCTCGTCGAGCGAGGGGGTGATGAGGCCGGACAGGCCGATGGCGTCCGCGTTGCGCTCGCGCGCGACGGCGAGGATTTTCGAGGCCGGGGTCATCACCCCGAGATCGACGATCTCGTAATTGTTGCAGGCGAGCACGACGCCGACGATGTTCTTGCCGATGTCATGGACGTCGCCCTTGACGGTCGCCATCACGATCGTTCCCGCCGACCGGCGCCCCTCGCCGCCCGCGGCCTTTTCCGCCTCCATATAGGGCAGGAGCTTCGCCACCGCCTGCTTCATCACCCGCGCGGACTTCACCACCTGCGGCAGGAACATTTTTCCCGCGCCGAACAAATCGCCGACGATGTTCATTCCCGCCATCAAGGGCCCCTCGATCACGTCGAGCGGACGCTTGGCCTGAAGCCGCGCCTCCTCGGTGTCGGCGTCGATGAACTCGGTCAATCCGTTGACGAGCGCGTGCGCGATGCGCTTCTCGACCGGCCATGTGCGCCATTCGAGGTTCTGAGCCTTCGTCTCCTTCACGCCGTCCCCGCGGAAGCGCTCGGCAAGGCTCAGGAGGCGCTCGGTCGCGTCGGGGCGCCGGTTGAGAACCACGTCCTCGCAGGCGTCTCGCAGCTCCGGCTCGATCGTCTCGTAGACCGCGAGCTGGCCGGCGTTGACGATCCCCATGTCCATCCCGGCCTGGATGGCGTGATAGAGGAACACCGCGTGCATCGCCTCGCGCACCGGCTCGTTGCCGCGGAACGAGAACGACAGGTTCGAGACGCCGCCGGAAATATGAACATGCGGCAGGGTCTTGCGGATTTGTCGCGCCCCCTCGATGAAGGCGACGCCATAGCCGTTGTGCTCCTCGATGCCGGTCGCGACCGCGAACACGTTCGGGTCGAAGATGATGTCCTCGGGCGGGAAGCCGACCTGCTCGGTGAGAATCTTGTAGGCGCGGGCGCAAATCTGCGTCTTGCGCTCGAACGTGTCGGCCTGGCCCTGCTCGTCGAACGCCATGACGACGACGGCAGCGCCGTGCCGGCGCACGATCCTGGCGTGCGCGATGAAGGCGGCCTCGCCCTC
>DATNBG010000363.1:0-5996 GCA_035572075.1 Roseiarcus sp.
TCAACCGCCTCGTCCTCGCGCCGCGGATCAAGGCGAGCGAGAGAGCGCTCGCGGCCCTGCGCCTGACTTGCGCGGCGGAAATCGCGCTGGGCTCGCTCGCCGTCGCGCTGGTCAGCGTGTTCGGGCTGCTCGACCCGGCGTGAAGGGCGCGCCCCTCAGCCTTTCTTGTGCGCGTCCCGGAACGCCTTGGCCCAGCCGGGCTTGGCCTCCTGCCGGCCGCGCGCGATCGCGAGCGCGTCGGCCTCGACGGGTCTCGTGATGACTGAGCCCGTGCCGATATACGCCCCCTCCCCGATCGTGACCGGCGCGACGAGGGCCGAGTTCGAGCCGATGAAGGCGCCGGCGCCGATCTCTGTCTTGTGCTTCACGAAGCCATCGTAATTGCACACGATGGTTCCGGCGCCGATGTTGGCCTTCGCGCCCACCCGCGCGTCGCCGATGTAGCTCAGGTGATTGACCTTCGCCCCCTCCTCGATCGCCGACTGCTTGATCTCGACGAAATTGCCGATTTTCGCGTTGGCGCCGATGTCCGCGCCTGGCCTTAAGCGCGCGAAGGGACCTAAGATCGCGCCGCGCGCGACCCGCGCGCTCTCGAGGTAGGAGAAGGAATGGATCGTCGCGCCGTCCTCGATCGAGCATTTCGGCCCGATCACGACATGGGGCTCGATCGTGACGTCCCGGCCGATCCTGGTGTCGAAGGACAGGAACACTGTTTCCGGCGCGGTCAGGGTCGCGCCCCCCGCCATGGCGCGCCGGCGCAGCCGGTCCTGGAACGCGGCCTCGGCGGCGGCGAGTTGCGCCCGGTCGTTGACGCCCATGACCTCCCGCTCCCGCGCAATGAGGGCCCGCGCCATGAGGCCTCGCGCGTTGGCGATCTCGACGATGTCGGTGAGGTAATATTCGCTCTGGGCATTGTCAGGCTTGACCGCGTCGAGAAGCTTCAGGGCTTCGGCGCCGCTGAGGGCGATCGGCCCGGCGTTGCAGAGCATTAAGGCGCGCTCGTCCGCGCTCGCGTCCTTCTCCTCCCGGATCGCGATCAGGCGCCCCTCCCGCGCAATGAGGCGGCCGTAGCCGGCGGGATCGGCGGCCTCGAAGCCCAGCGCGACGACATCCGCGCCCGAGGCCAATTCGGCCCGCATTGCGGCGATCGTCCCGGCTTCGAGGAGCGGCGTATCGGCGTAGACGACGAGAATGTCGTCGTAGCCGCGCTCGATCTGATCGCGCGCCGCCAGAACGGCGTGCGCGGTGCCCCGCCGCTCGCGCTGGACGGCGATTTTCGCATTCGGCGCCGCTTTCAGCGCTTCGGCGGCGACGCCGTCGCTGTCCGCGGCGACCACGACGGCGATCTCGCCCGCCGCGCCCTCGAGGACGGCCGAGAGCGCATGGGCCAGCATCGAGCGGCCGGCGAGCTCATGCAGGACCTTGGGTCTGCCCGAGCGCATGCGCACCCCTTCGCCCGCGGCGAGCACGATGGTGAGTGAGCGGCGGGCGTTGAGGGTCATCGGACGTTTGCTCTCTCTCTTCAATTTGCGCGCTGGGCAAGGAAGGCTCGGCCGCTCCGAATCGCCCTTAGAGCGCGGCCCGCGAAAAAGTGGAAGCCGGTTTTTCGCAGAAAGGCGCGCGAAATCAACGAATCCAGAGCTTGCCCCAAGCCCTGGCCCCGCCCGGACGCTGCTATCGCCGCGGCGGCGCGCGGTTTCCAGCCGCTTGCGGGCCCACGCTGGTCCCATTCCGCGGCCCGCGGCAAAAAGCGGCTCCCCGCGCCACAAAAAACGATATACAACCGAAACGCCGAGGACGGAACGCGCGGGGCGCGCTTGCAACGCGCGTTTGCCTTTCTCGCCGGCTGACAATTCATTTCTCGGGTGCGAGCGGGGCGCGCGCGTTCGTTAGCTCGCCCGCGGCGGATGCGTGACGAGTCAAGATGGCGGAGAGCGAGCGTCGTGAATTCTTGCGTCTGGCGGCGGGCGGAGCGCTTGCGGCTTCGCTGCCGCTGGCGAGGCCCGAGCCCGCCCTGGCCGAGCCGCTCGGCGCGCCTTCTCCCTTCGCCGCGGACACGGTGCTGAAGATGGCGGTCGCGCTCGCCTCGAAGCCGTTCAAGGAGCCCGAGGCGGCGCCGCTGCCGAAGGTCTTCACCGGGCTCACCTTCGATCAATATACGGCGATCCGGCTGACCCCGGGCGCGGCGATCTGGCGCGACCAGAAAGTGGGCTTTTCGCTCGAGCCGCTGCACCGGGGCTTCGTCTACACGACTCCGGTCGGGATCAACATTGTCGAGAACGGCATGGCGCGGAAGGTGGTCTACGACCGCGCCGATTTCGACTTCGGGGCGCTGAAGGTCCCGGCCTCCCTGGGCGACCTCGGCTTTTCCGGCTTGCGCATCCTCAAGGCCTCCGACGGCGGCTTCGAGGACGCGGCGATTTTCCAGGGCGCGACCTTCTATCGCGCGCGCGCCCCCGCCCAGCCTTTCGGCCTGACCGCGCGCGGCCTTGCGATCCGGACCGGCGACGACCCGGGCGAGGAATTTCCGCTGTTTCGCGAGTTTTGGATCGAAAAGCCAAACCTCGCGGCCAATGCGCTCACCATCCAGGCGCTGATGGATTCGCCGAGCGTCACCGGCGCCTTCCGCTTCACCCTGCGCCCGGCGGAAACAACCATCATCGACACCGAAATGACCCTGATCGCGCGGGCGGCGGTGGACAAGCTCGGGTTTGGCGCGATGGCGGCGACGTTTCTGTTCAGTCCCCTCGATCATCGGCGGTCCGACGACGTCCGCGCCGCGGCCTACGAGGCGACCGGGTTGCAGATCCTGACGGGAGGCGGCGAGTGGCTCTGGCGCCCGGTTTCCAATCGGGAGACCTTGCAGATCTCCGCGTTTTCCGACGTCAACCCGCGCGGATTCGGCCTTTTGCAGCGCAGCCGCTCCTTCGACGCGTTTTACGACGACGAAACGCATTGGGAACTGAAGCCCTCGCTGTGGATCGAGCCGATCGGCGACTGGAAAGAGGGCGACCTGCGCCTTCTCGAAATCCCCACCGACTCGGAGACCAACGAGAACATCATCGCCCAATGGCGTCCCAAGGCCGGCATGGCCGCGGCGACCACCCAGTCGGTCGCATTCCGCCAGTTCTGGTGCTGGTCGCCGCCCTCGAAGCCGCCGCTTGCGTCCTGCGTGGGATCGCGACGGGGCAAGGCTGGCGACCGCCAGCGCTTCGCGGTCGAGATGGCCGGCGACCTCTTCGCCGATCCCGCGAAGGCGGCGGCGGCGAGCGCGGACCTTCAGGCCTCCCGGGGCAAAATCGTCTCGTTACGTCTTTTCCACTATAAGGACAGGCGTTCGGTGCGGGTCGTTTTCGATCTTGACCCGGGATCGGAAACCTATTCAGAGCTACGTCTGACGCTCAAAGTCGACAATCAAGCGGCGAGCGAAACATGGCTCTACCGGTGGACAGCCTGACGCTTGCCCAGCGGGACGCGGGGCCGGCCGGCCCCGGCTCGTCCCTCGGCGGCTCGATGCCCGGCGTTGCGCCCCTCGCCATGCCGGCGCAGTCGTTCCTGCGCTTTTCCCCCGGCGAGCGCCGCGCGCTCATCGCGCCAGGCCGCGCCAGGGCGCCGATCCTGACCCGCCTCGCCGTGTTCGGAGGCGCGCTCGCGCTCACCGTGTACGGCGCCTATCAGATGTTCAAGGTCGTTTCGCTCGGCGCGGTCACGCCGCTCGAATGGGCGATGCTGGTTCTGTTCGTCATCACGTTTTCCTGGCTGACGCTCGCGTTCGCCTCCGGCGTCGTCGGCTTCGTGTGGCTCATCGCGCATCGGGGGCGCCGCCATGAGCCGCCGCGCCTGCGCGAAAAAACGGCGGTGGTGATGCCGATCTATAACGAAGCGCCCTCGCGGGTGTTCGGGGCGATGCAGGCGATCTTCGAGGACGTCGAGCGCACCGGCCAGGCTCATGCGTTCGACTTCTTCCTCCTCTCCGACACCACCGACCCCAATGTCTGGATCGCGGAGGAGCGCGCTTATCTCGCCATGCGCGCGCGGCTGCCCGAGGCCCGCCTCTATTACCGGCGCCGCCGCAAGAACGTGAGCCGCAAGGCCGGCAACATCGCGGATTTCGTCGCCCATTGGGGCGCCCGCTACCCGCATATGGTGGTGCTCGACGCCGACAGCGTGATGACCGGCGAAGCGATCGTGGGCCTGGCGGCGGCGATGGAGGCCGACCCCGACGCCGGAATCATCCAAAGCCTGCCGCTGATCATCAACCGCAACACGATGTTCGCGCGTCTGGAGCAGTTCGCCGCCAGGATCGCCGGCCCGGTGATCGCCGCGGGCTTGAGCGCATGGATGGGACATGACGGCAACTACTGGGGTCATAACGCGATCATCCGCACGCGCGCGTTCGCCGATCATTGCGGGCTGCCGGACCTTCCCGGCAAACCGCCCTTCGGCGGTCACATCCTCAGCCATGATTTCGTCGAGGCGGGGCTGATGCTTCGCGCCGGATACACCGTCTATATGCTGCCCGGCCTCGGCGGCTCCTACGAAGAGAGCCCGCCCTCGCTCATCGATCTCGCGGCGCGCGACCGGCGATGGTGCCAGGGCAATCTGCAGCACGCGCGGGTGATCGGGGCCCGCGGCTTCACCATGGCGACGCGGCAGCATTTCGCCAACGGCATCATGAGCTATCTGGCCTCGCCCCTGTGGATGGCCCAACTCCTGGTCGGCATCGTGCTGGTGCTGCAGTCGCATTATATCCGGCCCGAGTATTTCACCAAGGAATTCTCGCTGTTCCCGGCCTGGCCGCGCTTCGACTATGAGCGCGCCCTGCAACTGTTCGAGCTGACGATCTTCGTCCTGCTCGCGCCCAAGTTCCTGGGCCTCGCGATCGCGCTCACGGAGCCGAAGACGCGGCGCTTGTCCGGAGGCGCGCTCGGGCTCATCGCCTCGACGATTGTCGAGATCATCGTCTCCGCCGCGCTCGCGCCGATCATGATGCTGATCCAGTCCGGTTCGGTGGCGCAGATTCTGTCGGGGCGGGACACCGGCTGGAATCCGCAGCGACGCGACGACGGGTCGATCCCGTTCTGGAGCATCGCGCGGCGTCATCGCGCGCACACGCTGCTCGGCCTCGTCACGCTGTTCGCGGCGACGCTGATCTCGCCCTCGCTGATCATCTGGATGTCGCCGACGATCGCAGGACTCATCCTTGCCGTTCCGCTCTCCTGGGCGAGCGGAAGCCTCAAGCTCGGCCTCATGATGCGCCGCATCGGGCTTCTGCGCACGCCGGAGGAGACTTCGCCGCCGCTCGTGGTGGCGCGGGCCAATGCGCTCGCCGCCGAGCTCGCCCTGACCGGAGGCGACTATGACGACGCGCTCGCGGCGATCTGGACGGACCCGGCGCTGAGAGCCGCGCATGAGTCCTTCCTCGCGGAGGCGCCACGCCGCCGGCGGGGCGACGTCGAGGTCGAGACCGCGGTGGCTGCGGCCAAGCTCAACGACGCTCAGACGCTCGAGGAGGCAAGCGCCTGGCTCAGCCCCCGCGAGAGGCTCGCCGTGCTCGGCGACCGGGCGCTGATCGCGATGCTGGCGCGCCTGCCGCGCGCGGCGGAGCAGCCGAACGCGGCTTGAAGAGCGCGCCTCACTCACGCTGAAGCGGCGAGACGCGATCGAGCGCGGTGATCGACAGGAACCCGCCGATCCAGGAGCCGAGCGCGGCGAACGGCACATAGGCCCAGTTCGACGTGTAGCTGATCACCGCGAACGCGGCGAGCAGATACCAGACGCTGCTCCATGTCGCCGCCGCGAACCGCCGGCGGGCGGCGACGGAGGCGGTGAAGAGGACGTAAACGGCGTCGGTGAACGCGGTGGTCAGAACGACTGCCCCGGCGATCATGGGATCGATGGTCGGCAGAATCATGTTTCCCCCTTGTGTGGACGGGCCGCCGCGGCTCGAGGCCGGCAGGCGCTTAGCGATCAACCTCCATTGGCGGCCGGGCCGC
>DATNBG010000364.1:0-2385 GCA_035572075.1 Roseiarcus sp.
GAAACCGGTTCGTCGCTGGGCGCGGCGGCCGCGGGCGGCGCGCCGGGATCGTGGGCGGTCACATTGACCGCCCGGTCGCTGCCCAGCGGACGGAACGGGTCGCGCAACGCCTCGTCGGCGCTCGGCCCCACTTCGCCGTAACCCTTCATCGCCGCCGAAGGGTCGATGCGCGGCCCGGGCGGCGGGGCGCCGGCGATCTTGTCGAGGCTCGCGCGAGGATCGCTGAACAGTTCCTGCTCCGACATTGTCGGATAGGGCTTCGCCGGATCGGGCGGCGGCAAAGGCGACGGGGTCGGCGGGCGCGCCTGTTCGTTTTGCTTCGCCGCGCTTGCGGGGTTTTCGTCGGCCTTGCCGCCCAGGGCTTCGCCGGCCTCGGAGGAGGGTTTCCCGGCGCTCGGCGAAGCGGTCTCCTCGCCTGGCGCATAGGGGGCGTCCTTTACCGGAACGCCGTGTATGCCTTTTTGCGCCCTTGCCGGCTCCTCGAGCTTCACCGGATTGAAGTAGCGCGCGATCAGCGTCTTGGTGTTCTTGTCGGTTGCGCTGATGATCCACAGCACGAGAAAAAAGGCCATCATCGCGGTCATGAAATCGGCGAAGGCGATCTTCCAGGCGCCGCCGTGATGCCCGTCCTCCTGGGGCCCATGGCGCTTGACGATGATGATTTCCGGATGGGGCGCGGTCATCGGCTTGGGGCTTCAGGCCTCGAACCCAGCCAGAAGCTCGGCCCAGGGGCGAAGTTCGGCGACGATCTGGGTGGCGTTCGCCTCGACGATCGCCTCCACGCCGTCGTCCTCGACATACTCGACCTCGATCGCGAGATCCGCGATCCGGTCGCGCAACAGCGCAAGCGTACGCTCAGGTCCGCGAATCTTGATCAATCCGGACGAATTGCCCGCGCTCAGCCGCGCGATGGCCTCGCTCAACTCGTCCGCCGCGCGCTTGACGACGGCTTGGGAAAGAAACGGCGCAAGGATGCGGGTGATCGCGGCGCCGACATTATCCTCGATCTGCCGCAGGCCGGACCGGATCGCGCCTTCGAACTCCATATACTCGCTGATATGGAATTCCTGCCGCTGCGTTTCCGCCTGTTCCCGAAGAGCGGCGAGCTCGGCTGCGTGGCGGTCTGAGGCTTCGACGCGCCCGGCGGCAAGACCTTCCTCGCGGCCGCGCGCGTGAGCTGCGGCGAGTCTGGCCGACATGTCTTCGGGCTCGGCCGGCTCTTCGGCTGAAGACGATTGCCGCGCCGCCAGCGGAACCGGCTTTGGCGCCCACGGGCTACGGCGGGGCGCCTCGTCCCCTTTGGTTTCTCCGCCGCCCGCCTTGCCCGCGCGCTCGAAGAGGGGCCTCGCGCCGGGTTCGCCGTTCTGCGGGCTCGGCAGGCTCCGCGGGCGAAACGGTGAGGTTTCGGGCCGGGGCGGCGCCTTTTCACCGGCCGCGCGGCCAAGATGATCGAGATAGTCGGCGATCGATAGAGGTTTCATCCGTTCGCTCCTTGACGAATCCATTGTTTGAGGATCGTGGCGGCGTGAGACTCGTCGAAGTCGATCAGCTTCTGCAATTTGCGCTCGGGGCCGTTGTCGCGCCGCGCGAGCAGGGCCTGCATGAATTCGTCGCCGCCCGGGTCGGTCTCGACGAGGATGCTTTCGCTCGCCTGACCGCCGCCGTCCGGCGCCCCCAGGGCAGGCGTTCCGCCGCGGGCGTCTTGGGTTGCGGCGAGACGGGGGACCGCGAACGCCATCCTGACCGCCGGCCGCACCCCGAACCAGAGCATCATCCCGGCGACCGCCACGATCGCCGCCGCGTTGAGGATCGATCCCGTCTGCCGCGCGACAATCTCGATCAGCGAGGGACCCGGCGCCGGCTCGAGGTCGTGGCCCGAATCGACGAAATCGACGACCGCGACCTTGACCGTGTCGCCCCGCTGGCGGTTGAGGCCCGCGGCCGAGGCGACGAGCTGCTCGATCTCGTGGACCTGGGCGCCGAGCGCGTCGGCCGACGGCTTGCCGCCGAGCGAGGCGGCGAGCGCGGCGCGGTTGATCAACACGGCGATGGACAGATTCTGGACCACGAACCCGGCGCTGGTCGTCTGGATCGACTTCGACGAGATTTCGTAGTTTGTCAGCTCCTCGCGCTTTTGCGTCTGGTCGTTCGACTGCTTCGATTCGCCGCCGGTCGTTTTCGGCTTCGGAAGATTGGCCTCGACGCCTGCGGGCTGCTCCCCGGCCGCGTTCTGCGAGCTCTGCCGCTCCTTGGTCACGCGCACCGACCGTTCGACACGGCTGTCGGGATTGTAGATGGTCTCGCTGGTTTGCGTCTTGTCGGCGTTGAGCCTGGCGGCGACCGAAATCTGAAAGTTGTGGGCGCTGAGATAGGGCGTCAGCGTGC
>DATNBG010000365.1:0-3958 GCA_035572075.1 Roseiarcus sp.
CGGTTCTGCCGCGCCCGCAATGAAGCGGCGCTCGCCTTGCCGCCGATCCGGAGCGTCCCGGTATCGCGTCCGGCGTCCCCCGCAACCGAACCGATTGCAGCCGGGCCGGAAACGGCGTTACAGTGAAGTCCGGCGTAGGCGCTCGCCGCCCGTGTTTTGCTCTGCATCTCGCATGGCGGTTCGCGCCCAAGAAAAAAACGTCGGGGCCGCCGCGCTCCCAGGAACGCGCCGGCGCCGAAAACGTTGAGGGCTATGGGGCTCCTTGGTCAGGGAGACTTATGATGCCAAACGTAGAATACGCACTAGCCTCAGGGCACTCGGTTCGCTATCTGGACGTTGCCCCGATGATCGCCGCGCTGCGGTTCCAGCCTTCCGATTTCGAATATTCTCATGGCTGGCTGAACCATGTGCCGAGCCGCCATCGCTTCCAGTTCGACCGGAAAGGACGAGTGACGATCGATGCGCTTTGCGGCTGCGCGGCCATGTCGGTAAGACCCGAGCAGGCCGACGAACTCCATGCGATGTTCAAGACTTGGCGCCAGTTCTATTGGACGCCGATGGAGCAGAACCGGGAATTCGCGTCGCACTTCAAGGAGCCGAACGCCTGGGTGAGGTTGTTCCGCGATATCCGCATGGCGTGGCGGCGCTTCCGGCGCGAGGTCGAGCCGATGGCGATTCCCGTCGGCGCCGTGCCGGCGACGCCGGCCGAATAGGGATCGACTCCGAGGAACCGCGCCGTCCTCTGAAAAGAAGCGGCGCGGCCGCGTTCAGCCAGGTTCCCTGCGGCGCCGCTGGCGCCACGGGGCAAGGGTGTGTGCGCCGTTCAGATCCCGCGAGGTGAGGCGCCAAGCGATTGCGAACTGGACGCGTAGGAGTGATTTTCTGTCGGATCAAGCGGCGCGGCGTTGTATCCGTGAATCAATTACTACGCATTGTTATATACTAAACTAAGCTGGTAAGGACGCTTGGTAAGAGGCCGACAGCGGAGCGCGTCCGCACGCCGCCGGCAGGCTTTCCCCGGGCCAAAAGCCACGGGGTCGCACAGGCGGTCCGCGGTGCGACCCAAATGCAGGCGCCCGAAGACCCCGCCTATTTGCCGCCCGCCTGAACCCTCTTCACATAGGCGTCGACCGCGTCCATGACCTTGACGTCAGGATGGGCCTTGCAATAGACGATGACCTCGTGGATCCCCTGTTTGGCGCGCGGAATGTTGACTGTATGCCGCTTGAGGTGCCCGTTCCACCAGCCGCTGTACCAGGCGCCAAGGAAGTCCGCGTCCTCCTGGAAGGTGTTGGCGAGCTGGGCGCAGGTCAGCGCCCGCACGTTGAGATAGCCCTTGTCGTCCATATAGGTCTTGAGTTCGACTTGGGCGTGCGAAGCGGAAACGGACGCGGCCAGCGCCGCCGCCGCGCCTAGCGCGACGCGCAACCCATTCCCATGCCTTGTGCTTGAGGCGATCATGTTTTCCTCTCTTTCGATTCCAGGAGTTCGATGAGGCGCGCCGAGCGCGCGAGCTTCGGCTATTTCTCGTCGTTGACCTTGATGCCAAGCTCCTTGCGCAGCTTCTTGATCTGGATGTCCATCGCCTTGATGACCGTGGTCTTCGGGTTGGCCTTGCAATAGACGATGACCCGGTGCTCGAGTTCCTTGGCGCGGTCGACCTTCAATTTGCTGTAGCCAGCGAGGCCGTTGTACCAGCCGCTGTACCAGACGGTCATGAAGTCGGCGTCTTCCTGGAAGGTGTTGGCGAGCTGAGCGCAAGTGAGCTTCTGGATGTCCAGATTGCCCTTGGAATCCGCATAAGTGTTCAGCTCGACCTGAGCCTCAGCCGCGCCGGCGCCCATGAGCGCCATCGCGCAAATCGGTACGATCAATTTCATTCTCATTCTTGGCCTCCCGCCGAGGGCAGTCGCGCCCACGGGCGCCTGCCTGACCCGGATCGGTCGCTGCGTCAAGCCGCCGCTGCGCCCGCGGGACTTGCGTTCTTGCCACCCGCTAAAAACGCCATGATTGACGGGGAAGGAGGCAGGACGCTCGAGACCGCCCGCTTTGGAGAAGCGCGAAATGCCGGCTGACGAATCCTCCGTTTTTCCGACCGGCCAGGGGCCGGCGCCGACCGACGTTGGCGCGCTGATCGATCTCGTTCTTACGCGATTTCATGCGGCGCACCGAAGGGTTGTGCCGGAATTGTCGCGCGCCGCCGAGCGGCTCGAAGCCGAGCATGCCGAAGACGCAAGCTGGCCCAAGGGTCTGGCGACGCTGATCGAGCGGATCAACGGAAGGCTGGCCGCCCATATGGCCAAGGAGGAGATCGTCGTGTTCCCGCGCATGCGCCGGGGCGGGGGCGCTCCGCTCGACCGGCCGCTCGCCGTCCTGCATGCCGAGCATGAGGACCTCGACCGGGACATGGCCGCGCTGAGGGAGATGACCAACGCCTTCGCGACGCCCGATTCGGCGTCCGCCGAATGGCGCGCATTCTACGCGGGCTTGAAAAAATTCGCCGACGATCTCGCCGAGCACACAAGGCTTGAGGACGAGGTCCTGTTTCCGGGGTTCGAGGCGCATCCCACATGAGCGCGCGGCGGCGCTTGTCGCGGAGAATTCGCTTCAGGCGCCCGCGCCATGGGAACAGGCGATCGAAGGCGCGGCGGCGTAGCCGCGGCCATGCCTTTCAGCTAGACCTTAAGACCACCGACGCAGCGCGACGGGATCGGGAGACACCATGGCGCAACCTTACGCCACGCTGCGCGACCAGATCGCCGCCCTGCGGGCAAGGACGATTTCCGCCGCCGAGCTGCTCGAAGAGACCATTGCGCGCATCACGGACCGCGACGGCAAGATCAACGCAGTAGTCGTGCGCGATTTCGAGGGCGCCCGCGCCGCCGCGAGAGAGGCCGATCGCGCCCTCGCGCAGGGCGAGCGCAAGCCGCTTTCTCGGCGCGCCGGTGACGGTGAAGGAAGCCTACAATGTCGCGGGCGTGCCGACCACGTGGGATCCCCGGCGGCGCGCGACTAGCGCCCGGCGGAGGACGCAGTGCTGGTCAGCCGGCTGAAGGCCGCCGGCGCCGTCGTCGGCAAGACCAACGTGCCGGAATTTCTCAGTGACTGGCAGGCCTATAACGTGGTCTATGGCGTCACCAACAACCCCTGGGATCTCGCTCGAAGCCCGGGCGGGTCTTCGGGCGGCTCGGCCGCGTCGCTCGCGGCCGGATATGTGGCGCTCGAACTCGGCTCCGACATTGGCGGGTCGCTCAGGGTCCCGGCGCATTTCTGCGGCGTATACGCCCACAAGCCGACCTACCGGCTCCTGCCGATGCGCGGCCACAGCCCGCCCGGGATTCCTCCCCTGCCCCTGCACGCACCACCCTGCGCTTCGCCGAACTGCTCGAGCAGGAGTTCGGCGGCTTCACGCCCCCGCCGGGCTTCGCATGATAGGGGGCGCGATGGCGCCCCGAGCCTGGCGATGGCCGAGTTCGCCGAGGCCCCTGACCAGCGCTCCTCAAGCCGCCTTCTGATAGTCCTTGACGTCGGTGAAGGCGATCTTCGGCCAGCGCTCCTGCTCATAGCGCAGGTTGAAGGCGCTCGACGCCATGAACACCGGCGCGCCGTCGAGGTCGGAGGCGACCGACGAGGGATAGGCGTCGAGGAACTTCTCGAGCTCGGCCTTCTCTCCCGAGATCCAGCGGCAGACCTCGAAGCGGCTCGGCTCGAAGCTGACCGGCAGGCCATATTCAGCGCTGAGCCGCTCGGTCAGCACGTCGAGCTGCAGCGCTCCGACCACGCCGACGATCGCAGCCGCCCCGTCATGGGGCAGGAAAACCTGCACCACGCCCTCCTCCGCCATCTGCTGCAAGGCCTCGCGCAGCTTCTTCGCCTTCATCGCGTCGGCGAGCTTGACCCGGCGCAGGATTTCCGGGGCGAAGCTCGGCACGCCGCGAAAGACGATCTCCTCGCCCTC
>DATNBG010000366.1:0-3121 GCA_035572075.1 Roseiarcus sp.
CGAGAAACTCAGGGCGCGCGCCCGCATGATGCTCGAGGAGAGTTTGGCGGTTGGACAGGACTGAGGCCGCGGCGACCGGCCGCCATGCGAACACCGATCGCCCGTGGATTCACGCGGCGAGCGGCGCGCGAGTCCAGACCGCCGACCGAATTCGGAACCCATGACCCGGGATGGCGCCAGCAGGGAGACCCTGCGCGCGCCCAGGCGCAGCGAGCGCCTGAGGCAGCGGGCGGCCTGGATGTATTTCGTCGAGGAAATGACCCAGAGCGCCATCGCCGAGGCGCTCGGCGTCGGCCGGGTGACGGTGGTTCGCATGCTGGCGGAGGCGAAGGCGCTCGGCGAAGTTCGCATTGCGCTCTCCCGCGGCGACGCGGAGCTCGGCGGCCTGGAAGCCGCTCTATGCAAGCTCCATGGATTTTCCGAGGCGATCGTCGCGCCGCTGTCTTCGGACTCCGCGGACCCAACGGCCCCGATCGCCGCGGCGCTCGGCGATCACGTTTCGGCGATGTTGGGCAACGACATGAAGATCGGGCTCGGGTGGGGCCGCACGCTCAACCGGTCGCTGGAATATTTGAGCGAGCGCTCGCTCAAAGGCTTGAGCGTCGTCTCGCTCATCGGCGGCGTCACTCATTTTGTCCACGACAACCCGGCCGAGTTCCCCTCCGCTTTTGCGCGCGCCTTCGCCGCCGATTGCTATCTCATCCCCTCGCCCGCGCTGGTCGACAGCCCGGCGACCAAGGCGGCCCTGATCGAGCGGTGCGGGCTCAAGTCCGTTTACGATTTCGCCGACGGGCTCGACGCTGTGGTGGTCAGCGTCGGCTCGCTTGGGCCGGAAGCGTCGATCGCGCGCTTCGCGCTCATCAGCGACGCCGACAGGAAGGCATTGCGCGAATATGGCGGCGTCGGTGAACTCCTGTGCAACGTTTTCGACGGCGAAGGCCGGATCGTCGATCATCCGCTGAACCAACGCGTGATGTCGGTCCCGCTCGAGGCCGCGCGCGCCGCGCCCATCCGCGTGCTGGCGGCAGGGGGCGCACACAAGCTCGCGGCGATCCGCGGCGCGCTCAAGCTGCTCAAGCCGACCACGTTCGTGACCGACGCCGCGACGGCGCGCCGGCTGACCGCCTAACTTAGGCAGCGCCTCTGCAACGCCGGCGCCGGATTGTCCGAAATCGAGTTCTCAACATATGTGTTAGTTGCCATCCCCGCGCCTTAGTTGTTTAGTAGGTATTAATCCCTAAAGGCCGCCGGATTATTTTGTGGCGAAGGAATTGGCGGCGACTATTTGGGGATCCGACAGAAGCGGGGAACCTTTTGGTGTCACGATCGTTAGATGTGGGAAATTCCCTGGAGGAAGGCATGGCCCACATTGCTTTTGGCGCTGGAAGAGCATTGCATTCTTCCATTGACGCGGCGCGCGAATCTGAGGTCGCGCGCGAATCTGAAAGCAATTTTCACTTTTCCGACGATGATGTTGACTTCCCGCCGACGGCGCATCCGGGTCGCGAGTTGTTCACCTTCAGTCTCTTTGTCCTTCTGGTCATTGCGCTTGCGATCTGGGGCGGCTGGAAGCTGATTTCGTTGGTCTGAGTGTGAGTGCGACCACGCCCGCTTCAGCGTCAAGGCGGGGGATCGATTCCGCGTGTTTAAGTGATTGAGCCGGCGGAGGCCGGCCTGCGGCCTGTGCGATCATTTCCCCGGTCCGCGCGACCCCCCCAATAGCGCGTTCTTGAAGAACGCCCGTCTTTCGCTGGGCCATATCCGCCCCTCAATAAGGCGTTCGGAAGGACCACCCGTCCCTCGACTGGCTAAGCAGGATTGCCGAAAAGTGGACGCCGCGGCAGCCTTTCAATTCTTTTGATTTCGCGCCAGCTTAGGCAAAGAAGGCGCCCTTGATCGCGGTGGGCGAGCGATACGGGCAAGGGGCCTGGCGCCCCCGGACGGGGAGAGCGGCGGCGCCGCGGCGGGGAGAATCGGAAGTGAAGATCGCCGACATTCGCACGGTCATCGTGCACGCGGAGATGCGCAACTGGATTTTCGTGCGCGTCGAGACGGATGAACCGGGCCTCATCGGCTGGGGCGAGGCGACGCTCGAATGGAAAACGCGCGCGGTCGCGGGGGCGGTCGAGGACCTTGCGCCCCTCGTCGTCGGCCGCGACCCGCGCGACATCGAGAAGCTGGTGCGGATCATGAAGAAGCACAGTTTCTGGCGCCTTGGCGTCATCGGCATGAGTGCGATCTCGGGCATCGAAATCGCTCTGTGGGATATTCTGGGCAAGTCGCTCGCCGTTCCGGTGTGGAGGCTCATCGGGGGACAGGTCCGCGACCGGGTGCGGGTCTATACGCACCTTGGCCTTGGCGACATGCGCGCGGTCTATGAGACCGAATCGGCAAAACAGCTCGTCGAGCGCGCGCATCAGGTGCTCGCGCGCGGCTATCGGGCGATGAAAGTCGTCATCATCCCCTACACCCACTACAGCGCGCTTTTGCCTCAAGTGGATCGGACGGCGCGCATGATGGGCGCGCTGCGCGAGGCGGTTGGGCCGGACATCGAGATCATGGTCGATTTCCACGGCCGGCCCGCCTCCGCCAGTGCGGCGCTCGCCTATATTGGCGCGCTCGAGCCCGCGCGCCCAATGTTCGTCGAGGAGGTGTTGCCGCCCGGCGATTCCCTCGGGCTTCGCGAAGTGGCCTCGAAAACGAGGGTTCCGATCGCGACCGGTGAACGTCTTGTCGACCTGGCCGAATTCGACGAACTGTTTCGTCTCCGCGCGATCAGCATCGCCCAACCCGACATTTGCCATTGCGGCGGCTTGTGGGAAGCCAAGAAAATCGCCGCGATGGCTGAAGCCGCTGGCGTCGGCGTCGCTCCCCACAATCCGCTCGGGCCGATCGCCGGCGTCGCCGCGCTGCACTTCGCGGTGTCCACCTCAAACCATGTCATCCAGGAGGAAATGGTCGGCGCCGTTCCCTGGTATTTCGACGTCGTGCATGGGCCGATCGAGATGGTCGAGGGCTTCTGGCAGGTTCCGACCAAGCCGGGGCTCGGGATCGAGGTGGACATGGCGGAATGCGCGCGCCATCCCTTCGCGCCGGAGACGCCGCACGCCGTCAACGCCGT
>DATNBG010000367.1:0-4346 GCA_035572075.1 Roseiarcus sp.
CGCTTAAATCCGCTCGGCGGCGCGCCTGTGGAAATGTGGACAACGCACGCGTCGCCCACAGTCCCACAGGAAAACAAAACCGGAAGAAGCGGACATTTGATGTGCTACCAAAACCGGACAAGTTCATTCGCTATCGACAGCGCGCATCTCCGGATTTCGCCAATTCCTTTTGCTCAGCCGGACGCCGCGGCCGGGTGAAGAGAAACGGGAGATGGTCAAAGGCTGTCTGGGCCAAGCGCGATCAAACCGCGGCGTAACAACATCGCCGCCGCAGCCGTATCGGCCGGCAGGCGCCCCGGCGGACGCTTTGCCAGATGACGCCGGATTGTCGCCGACAGGATCGGCGGCGCGAAAACGGCGCTTCGGTTTCGAAACATGAATCACGGAGCATGCTCGTGCCTCAGCCCGAACACTATGACGTTCTGATTTTGGGCAGCGGAGGCGGGGGCAAGCTCACGGCCTGGCATAACGGAAGATCGGGCCGCCGGGTCGCGGTCGTCGAGCGCAAATGGATCGGCGGCTCCTGCCCCAACATCGCATGCCTGCCCAGCAAGAATGAGATTCACAGCGCGGAGGCCGCGCATTTCGCGCGCAACGGCGCCGAGTTCGGCGTGATGACCGGCCCGGTCAAGGTCGACATGGCCAAGGTTCGTCAGCGCAAGCGAGACATGGTTCAGGCGCTCGTTGAAGCGCATTTGAAGAATTACCGGGAAAGCGGCGCCGAATTGATCATGGGGGAGGGGCGCTTTGTCGCGCCGAAGACGCTCGAGGTCAATCTGAACGGCGGCGGGACGCGCACCCTGACGGGGTCCCAGGTTTTCATCAATGTCGGAACGCGCGCCGCAATCCCCGACATCCCAGGCCTCGAGGCCGCCAGGCCAATGACGCATATCGAGGCGCTCGAACTCGATATCCTGCCGCCGCATCTGATCGTGATCGGCGGCGGATATGCCGGACTCGAACTGGCGCAGGCCTATCGCCGCTTCGGCTCCGAAGTGACCGTCATCGAAGCCGGGCCGCAGCTGATGAGCCGAGAGGACGCCGACGCCTCCCAAGAAATCCGGCGAATCCTCACCGGCGAAGGCATTCAAATCCGCCTCGGCGCCGAACTCATCAAGGTGAGCGGCCAATCAGGAAACGCGGTCAGCATTGCGCTGCGCACGGGTTCCGGCGAACAAGCGATCGAGGGAACTCACATCCTCGTCGCGGCGGGGCGCATCCCGAACACCGAAGGCGTCGGGCTCGACAAGGCGGGCGTCGAGCTCACTGATCGCGGTTTCGTCAAGGTCAACGAGCGGCTGGAGACGAGCGCCCCCAACGTCTGGGCTCTGGGCGATTGCGCCGGCAGTCCGCTGTTCACTCACATATCGGAGGATGACTTTCGAATCGTCCGCGACAATCTCGCCGGAGGAAAGCGCAGCACGCGCGATCGTTTCGTTCCCTATTGCATGTTCACCGATCCGCCGCTCGCGCATGTGGGCCTGAACGAGCGCGAAGCCGAGCGTCTCGGCGTCAGGACGCGCCTCGTCAAGCTTCCCATGAAGGCGGTGCTGCGCGCGCAGGCGATGGGGGAAACCGATGGCTTCATGAAAGCGCTTGTCGCCGAGGGCGACGATCGCATTCTCGGCTTCACCATGGTCGGCGCCCAGGCGGGCGAGGTGATGGCGGTTGTCCATGCGGCGATGATGGCGGACATGCCCTATACGCGCCTGCGGGAGGCCGATTTCGCGCATCCGACCTTCGCCGAGGGGCTGGGCTTCCTCTTCGCCAATACGCCGCCGCGGTCCAACTAACCCCGTGCCGGATCGGCAATCCCCCGCTATCATCCGCGGCCATGCAGAACGACCCCCTCTCGCACGGCCTCTGGGAAATGACCGCGCCCCCCGCGCCCCCGGCCTCGCCGCTTCAGGGCGAGGTCAAGGCCGACGTCGCGATCGTCGGCTGCGGCTATACGGGCTTATCGGCCGCGCTGCATCTCGCGGAAGCGGGCGCGAAGGTCGTCGCGCTCGAAGCGGCCGAAATCGGCTTCGGCGGCGCGGGGCGCAATGTCGGGCTGGTCAACGCAGGCATGTGGCTCGAGCCCGACGAGGTCGCAAAGAGGCTCGGCGCCGGCTACGGCGAGCGGCTGCTCGCCCTGCTCGGCGCCGGCCCGTCGGAAGTCTACGCGCTGGTCGAGAAGCACGGGATCGACTGCGAACTCGTGCGCAACGGCACGCTGCATTGCGCGGTCGGTCGGTCCGGGCTCGCCGAGATCGAGGAGCGCGCGAAGCAATGGGGCGCGCGCGGCGCGCCGGTCAAAGTGCTGAGCCGCGCGGAGACGGCGCGGCGCATCGGCGCCGGCGTCTACGAAGGCTCGCTCCTCGATTTGCGCGCCGGAACCATCCAGCCGCTGGCTTACGCCCGCGGGCTCGCCCGCGCCGCGCTCGCCGCGGGCGCCGCGATCCACACGCAAAGCCCGGCGCGTTCGGCGGAGCGCGCGGGCAAGGTCTGGCGGATCGCGGCGGGCGGAGGGACGGTCGCCGCCGACTGGGTCGTGGTCGCGACCGACGCCTATGCCGAGGGCGCCCAATGGGCGCAAGGCAAGCGCGAGCAGATTCTGGTCCCCTATTTCAACTTCGCGACCCGGCCGCTCGCGCCGGACCTCGCCGCATCGATCCTGCCCGGCCGCGAGGGCTGCTGGGACACGAGGCTCATTCTGAATTCGTTTCGCTTCGACAAGGCGGGGCGGCTCCTGTTCGGCAGCATCGGCGCGCTGCGCCTCGCGGGCCTTGGCGTCCACGGCGCCTGGGCTTCGCGTGCGCTCAGGAAGACCTTTCCGCAGATTGGTCAGGTTGAGTTCGAGGCGCAATGGTACGGGATGATGGGCATGACCGCGAACGCGCTGCCGCGCTTTCATCGCCTGGGTCCGAACGTCGTGACCTTCTGCGGCTATAACGGCAGGGGCATCGGGACCGGCACGGTGTTCGGGCGCCTCCTCGCCGATCACATTCTGGGCAGGCTGAGCGAACAGGACCTGCCGCTCCCGGTCACCGAACCGGACGCGCCCGCGCTGCCGGCGGCGAGGCAAGCCTATTACGAAGCCGGCGCCCAGGTCGCCCATGCCGTCGGCGCATGGCTGTGAAGGGCCTCGCGTGACCAGACGATGAGGTCGATGGACGAGGAGGGGGTCTTGATTTGAACACCTTGTCTGGCTATGGAACGCCATCGATGTTCGACTGACGACTCGGCTGCGCTCTCGCGGCGTACGGCGAGGAAGCCTTCCGCACCGATAGCGGACTGGCGATATCCGGCCGCTCCATCCAACTTCATCGACAGGACTGCATCTTATGGCTACGGGAACCGTCAAATGGTTCAACGCAACGAAGGGCTTTGGATTCATCCAGCCCGACGACGGCGGCAAGGACGTGTTTGTCCACATCAGCGCCGTCGAGCGCGCGGGGCTGCGCGACCTCAATGAAGGGCAGAAGGTCGCCTATGAGATTGTCGCCGACAAGCGCACCGGACGCTCGTCAGCGGGCAATCTGAAAGTCGCCTGATTTCCAACCGCACGCGTTCACGGCGTCAAACATTCGAGCCCCGGCGACAAGGCCGGGGCTTTTTGTTTATGGTCGCCGCTCACAAGGGAGGCGGCGATGGCTGAGCGGGTGAGCGAAACGTTTCTCGGGCTGGACATCGGCACGTCGTCAGTCAAGGCCCTGCTCGTCGACGGCGCCCAGCGGACGATCACCGAAACTTCGATCCCGCTCAGCGTTTCGCGCCCTCACGCCCTATGGAGCGAGCAAGACCCGTCGGACTGGGTCAAGGGCGTCGAGGCGGCGGTCGCCGAGATCCGCGGGCGCGCCCCAACCGAATTCGCTGCGTTGTCCGGCGTCGGCCTCTCGGGCCAGATGCATGGCGCGACCCTGCTCGACGCCGAGGACAAGCCTCTGAGGCCCGCGATCCTGTGGAACGACGGTCGCTCGTTCGCCGAGTGCGCCGAACTCAAGCGGCGGGTTCCCGATCTCGAAGAGCGCACCGGCAATCTCGCCATGCCGGGCTTCACCGCGCCGAAGATGCTGTGGGTCGCCGCTCACGAGCCGGAAATCGCCAAGGCGACAAGGCGCGTGCTGCTGCCAAAGGACTATGTCCGCCTTAGCCTTTCGGGCGAGGCCTTCTCCGAAATGTCCGACGCTTCAGGGACGCTCTGGCTCGATGTCGGGCGGCGGCGCTGGGACGAGGCCTTGCTGGCTGCGACCGGTCTCACCGCGAAAGCCATGCCGAGCCTGGTCGAGGGTTCGGAGGTTTCGGCGCATCTTAAGCCGGAGATCGCCGCCGCCTGGGGCCTCGGCCGGCGCAAGGTTCCGATC
>DATNBG010000368.1:0-4247 GCA_035572075.1 Roseiarcus sp.
CTGATCATGCGCAGCATGTTCCAACTGGTTCCCCACGAGATGTTCGAATCAGCCAGGATCGACGGCGCCGGCCACTGGCGCGCGCTCTGGGAGATCGGGATTCCTATGGTGCGCAACGGCCTGGTGGTTATCTTCATCGTCAATTTTGTCGCGGCCTGGGGCGAATATCTCTGGTGCCTGACGCTGATCGATGACGAGGCCAAACGAACGATGCCGGTGGTTCTCGCCGCGGCCCAGGGCGGACAGGGACAGTGGGCGTGGCCGAACCTCGCCGCGGTCTACGTGATCGTTGTCACCCCCGGCATCATCGCGTTCACGCTCGCGCAGAGGCTCTTTTTCAAAGGGCTTCTGGAGGGGGCGCTCAAGGGGTGACGCCGGCGTGAACGGCCGCGGCTTTTCAAGGATCGATCATGACATTCAGGGGCAAGGTGGTCGCCGTCACCGGCGCGGCGGGAGGAATTGGGCAGGCTCTGTGTCGAGTGTTCCTCGACGAGGGCGCGAAGATCGCCGCGATCGACAAGAAGGGGAGCATTGAAGGGCTCGCGACCGAACTCAAGGCCGAGCCCGCCAATTTCGCGTACGCCGTGGCCGACATCACTGATCCGGCGGACGTCGAGCGCGCCTTCGCGTCGCTCGCTCGGGCGCTTGGTCCGATCGACATCCTGGTCAACAATGCCGGCGGCTCGGACCATTCCACCTTGGCCCGCACCGATCCCGCCGGCTGGCGGAGCGAAATCGACCGCAACGCGAGCAGCGCCTATTATTGCGCGCGCGCCGTCCTTCCGGGCATGCTGGCGAAGGGCGCCGGCGCCATTGTCGGGATCGGATCGGTCAACGGCCTCAGCGCTCTCGGCGATCCCGCCTACAGCGCCGGCAAGGCGGCGATGATCTCGCTCACCCGGTCGCTGGCGCAGGAATACGGCCGTCACGGCGTCCGGGCGAACATCGTCCTGCCGGGCACCGTACGGACTCCCGCCTGGCGGCGGCGCACGGCCAAGGATCCTAAAGTCCTGGAGACGCTGAAGCGCTGGTATCCGCTCGGGCGGATCGTCGAGCCGATCGATGTGGCGAGAGCTGTCGCGTTCTTGGCTTCCGACGCCGCTTCGGCGATCACCGGCGTCGCCCTGCCGGTCGACTGCGGCCTCACCTCCGGCAACATGGTGATGGCGCGCGAATTGACGCTCGAGGACTTTTGAGGAGCGGCCGAGATCGAAACCATCCTTCAGAATGACTCCATGCGGTAGACCAGCCGCGCATTGGCGTAAAACAGCGCGCGCTGTTCGTCGTCGGAGAAGTCATGGACCATCGCTTTAAAACCGTCGAAGATGGCGTCGAAAGTCGTCCACAGCCTGCCGACCGGGAAGTCGCTGCCGAACATCGAGCGCTCGACGCCAAAGCTTTCGATGCAGTGCATCGCGACCTCGCGCAGGCTTTCCGGCGTGGGGCGTGGATCGTAGGCGGTCAGCGCCGAGATTTTTATGCTGATGTTCGGTTGACGCCCCAGCAGCCGCAGTCCCTCCTTCCAGCGCGTCATCCCCTCCGCGTCCCGGTCGATCGGACTGCCGCAATGATTGATGATGAATCGTTGATCGGGGAAGTCTTGCGCGAGCCGGGCGACTTCCTCCGCCTGATAGGGATAGAGCATCAGCTCGAGCATGAGGCCGCGCCGGGACAGCAAAGAGACGCCGCGGCGGAAGTCCGGTTCGTCGGCGATGCTCGCCCGCGGGGCAAAGTTCCTGGCCGGCTGAGTCGGATGCCAGCTCAGCATTTCCCGGACGCCGACGCAGCGGCTGACATCGGCCAGGCGATCCAGGGTATCGGCGGCGTTGGGCGCCGCGAGACTGGCGCGGCCAATATAGCGCGCCGCCACTCCCGACGACTTGTCGAGCGACTCGAGCCAACGAATCTCGGCGAGCGGGTCGTCGCTCGGGTCCCAGCCCGCCTCGACATGGACGCTGACCACGACATTCTGGTTGGCGGCGTCGCGCCGGTAGTCGTCGACGAGATAGTCTCGCTGGATCGCGGCCAGATCGCCGAGCGCCTTGATCTCGCCGCCTGCCGGGCGCAACCACGGATGCCGATTCATGCCGAGGTCCCAGAGATGATGATGGGCGTCGATAATCGGCCCGCGGTACGGCCCACTCATGCGAAAGCTCCCGTTCGAAACGCCGCCGCGGCGCCGCTCGGATCGATGACGATTCCAAACTCGAACCATATCTCCCGCGCCGCGTCCAGCATGTCCGTCCCGATCGTCACGCCGCGCTCCATCGCGTTGACATGGAGACGCGCGGCTCGTTAACGTTCTAACAAGCAACACGCATGCGAACGTTCGGCGGGCGCGTCGAGCAGCGGCTTTCATGACGCGAGCGAATTCGGTCCGGACGAGCTATGCGTATATCTACCCAGTGGAACAGGAGGACGCCGACATGAAGAGGACGAATTGGTTGCGCCTGGCGCTCGCGCCGGCGGTCGCCGCCGGTTTTGCGCTCGCGCAACTGGCCGGCGCCGGATCGGCGCTGGCGGCCGCGAACTGCATCAAGGGCGAGCACAAGCCACCCTATAAGCTCGGCTGGGCCAATATTTATTCGATCCCGACCTGGATGAAGGAAACGACGGGCACGATCGAGGACATGGCGAACCAGCTGAAGAAGCAGGGCCTCGTCGAAAGTCTGACCATCACCGACGCCCAGGGCAACGCCAACACGCAGATCCAGCAAATCCAGTCGATGATCGACGCCAAGCTTGACGCCATCATTGTCGATGCCGGCTCCGCGACCGCCCTCGACCGGGTGATCGCCGACGCTTGCTCCAAGGGCATCGCCGTCGCGAATTTCGACAGTCTCGTCGACACCAACAATCTGACGACGAAGATCGACACCGACCAGAATCAGTGGGGCAAGCTCGCCGCCGAATGGCTGGTCAAGCAGCTCAACGGCAAAGGAAACATTCTTGTCCTGAACGGACCCGCGGGCGTCTCGGTCAGCGACGATCGGCGCAAGGGCGCCGAGCCAGTCTTCAAGGCCAATCCGGGCATCAAGATTCTCGCGGAAACCAATACGCCCTACAACGCCGCGCCTGCCCAGGAAGCCGTCACCAATCTCTTGTTCAGCCATCCTCAGATCGACGGGATCTGGAGCCAGGGCGGTGCGCTTTCCGCCGGAGCGATCACCGCGTTCGAGAAACAGGGGCGCAAGCTCGTTCCGATCACCGGCGAGAACTATCGGCCGTTCCTTGAAATGTGGAAGGCGAAGAAGCTCGACGCCTGGGCGACGCAGCAGCCGAACTGGCTCGCTGCTTTCGCTGTCTATGCGGCGGTCAAGGCGCTGCAGGGGGCCGACATCCCGGCCTATATCGACGTGCCGCTGCCGATCATCGACGAGAGCAATCTCGACAGTTATCTCTCGCGCGCGAAGGACTTCGCCGCCGACGGCTACATCTACTCGCCCTACGACACCAAGCTGTTTGACGATCTGATTGCGAAGAGCCTGAAGAAATAGCTCCCGCGAGCATGGCGGCGCGCCGCGGATCATGAGCAACGGGCAGGCGGTTCTCGAAGCGCAGAACGTGTCGAAGGCGTTCTTCGGCAATCAGGCGCTCCGGGACGTCTCGATCGAGCTCATTCCCGGCCGCATCCATGCTCTCCTCGGCGAGAATGGCGCCGGCAAGAGCACGCTCATCAATCTGCTGTCGGGGACGCTTGCCCCCGACAGCGGGGAGATCCGGATCGATGGGCGGGCGGTTTCGCTGACCCCGGGCGACGCCCATCGGCTCGGCGTCGCCGTGGTTCAGCAGGAGCTCAGTCTCGCCCCCCATCTCTCGATCGCGGAGAACATCGGCCTCGGCGCCTATCCGCGCCGATGGGGCCTCGTCGATTATGGCCGGCTCGCCGCCTCCGTCGCCGAAATTGGCGGTCAGCTCGGCCTAAGCGAATCCGCGGACACGCCCGTCAGCCGGCTGCCGACCGGCCGCCGCCAGATCGTCGAGATCGCCAAGGCGCTCGCCATCAAGCCGCGCGTTCTCATCCTCGACGAACCGACATCGTCGCTGGCCGCGCCGGACGTCGCCATGCTGACGCGCCTGGTGCGCCGGCTGCGCGATCAGCGCGTCGCGATCCTCTATATCTCGCATCGGCTGAACGAGATCATCGACTTCTGTGACTACGTGACCGTGCTCAAGGACGGGGCTGTCACCGCCGACCGCCCTCTGGCGGGTCTGGATCCAGGCGGTTTGGTCCGTTTGATGGTCGG
>DATNBG010000369.1:0-9303 GCA_035572075.1 Roseiarcus sp.
CCATGAGGAGGGCGAAATTGGTGGTGAAGCCGAGCGAAGCGTAGCCGACCGACGATCCGGCCAGCGCCAGCAGCAACGGCGCGACGCTCGTTCTCCGGTCGACCCAGGCGCCGAACCCGGTGGCGAACGCGATTCCGGCCAGCGCTCTCGCGGTCAGGACGGCGCCGAGCAGAACCGGGCTCAAGTGCGCCTGATCGACGAGGAAGAGCACGATGTAGGGGCCTGAGACCGCGTCCGCGAGGCCGGCGAGCACGTCGACGGCGACAAGCGCGATGAAGAAGGACGAGCGGTCGGCGTCGGTGGTCAAGCGGGCCTCGGGGTTGCGGCGACGCGCGCCCAACCGATGGCGATCGTGAAGGAAGCAGCCGCGGCGAATCGCTCTTCGCTCGGTCCACGGACCGTATATCCGAAGTCCGCACAGTTGATCAGTTCCCGCACGAGAAAGTGATGCGGCCGCGCTCATCGAGCGCGACTACAGGCGTCCGCGGCGGCCGGGGCTACGCTTAAGCGAGAGCGAGGCGGATCATCTGGTAGGAATAAGGCGGGAGCCTCGCGGTCAGCCGTCCGTCCTTGACGCTCGCGCCCGACCCTTTTTTCGGCGCGACGGCAAGGGGCTTGGCGAGCGTGTTGACGGCTTCGAGCGGGACGCCGGCCATGGTCTGGTGATCGGCGATCCGGCTCGCGCCGAATCCCTGCAGGGCGATTTCGAGATCGAGCCTTTCGTTCGGATGCCGGTTGACCGCGAAAAAGGTGAGCGCGCGGGCCTCTTCGTCGCGAACGCCCGCGATGTCGAGATAGGGCACGTTGTCGGCGACGTCGGAATCATAACCGGGCGACTTAACGCTGAGCCGAAGCGCTTCGCCGCGCCCGTAAACAGAGGCGAGGTAATAGGGATAGTAGATCGTCTGCCGCCACGCCGCGCCGCCGGGCTCGGTCATGATCGGCGCGATGACGTTCACGAGCTGCGCGATGCAGGCGATCTTCACCACGTCGGAACGGCGGATGAAGGTGTTGAGAATGCAGCCGACCTGGAGCGCGTCCTCGAAATTGTAGATGTCTTCGAGCAGGCGGGGCGCGTGCGGCCAACCCTTGGCGCCGGCCAGGATTTCGCGATCCTGGGCGTTCGAATGATACCAGACGTTCCATTCGTCGAAGGAGATCGTCACCCGCTTGCGGCTCCGCTTTCGCGCGCGGACGAACTCGATGGTCGAGGCGATCGTGGCGATGTAGGCGTCGAGCTTGGCGTTGAGGGCGAGGTACTCGGCGGTGTTCTTGGCCCGATTGGCGAAATACATGTGCAGCGAGATGTGGTCGACCGCCTCGTAGGTGTGCTCGAGGACGATCCGCTCCCATTCGGGATAGGTCGCCATGTCGGAATTCGACGAGCCGCAGACGACGAGCTCGAGCGACTTGTCGAAGGCGCGCAGCGTCTTCGCCACCTCATTGGCGAGGCGGCCGTACTCGTCGGCGGTCTTGTGGCCGACCTGCCAGGGCCCGTCCATCTCGTTGCCGAGGCACCAGTGCCTGACCCCGAACGGCTCGGCGCGGCCGTTTGTCTTGCGCAGGTCGCCCCATGCGCTGCCGGTCGGGCCGTTGACATATTCGACGAAGTTGCGCGCAGAATCGAGCCCGCGCGAGCCGAGATTGACGGCCAGCATCATCTCGGTCCCGGCGGCTTCGCACCATTGGGCGAATTCGTGCACCCCGATGGCGTTCGACTCAGAGGTGTGCCAGGCGAGATCGAGGCGGGTCGGCCGCTGGTCGCGCGGGCCCACCCCGTCTTCCCAGTTGTAGGCGGAAACGAAATTGCCGCCGGGATAGCGGACGATCGGGACCTTGAGCTCCCGGACGAGGTCGATGACGTCGCGGCGCATGCCGTTGGCGTCGGCGCTCGGGTGGCCGGGCTCGTAAATTCCCGTATAGACCGCCCGCCCGAGGTGCTCGATGAACGAGCCATAGAGCCGGTCGTCGATCTTGGAGATCGGATAGTCCCGGTTTGCAACGACTGACGCCTTCATGAGCGCTCACCCCTTTCCTGACTGCGCATGAATATCAGATTCTGCGCACCGTCCGCTTTCGTCGGATCCCGCCCGGTAACAATCGCGGATCGCGCCCCGCCGCTGTCGCCGCCGACAGCCGTTGGAGCGCCATTCGGCCAGAGCCTCACTCGCGTTGACAATCCGACCGGCGCCGCCTCGGTTGATCCCGGTCGCTTGGCGCCCTAACGTATCGCTGCTACCGCCGCTCGACTAAGGCTTCCTTTTTTTGTGTCGCCAAGCCAATGGCTGCGACGCGAAAAGGCCGTTGGGCGCTGACATGGGAGGAATCGAAGTGATCCGGAAAATCATTGGCGCGGCATTGGCGACCACCGTCTTGATGGTTGGCGCGGCGCGGGCCGAAGAGACCATCGTCTGGTGGGATTTCCTCAGCGGCGGCGACGGCGTTCGCATGAAGGCGATGCTCGACGAGTTCAACAAGGAGCACGCGGGCAAGGTCAAGATCGACGCGACGACGCTCGAATGGGGCGTGCCGTTCTACACCAAGGTCCAGACCTCGACCGCGACGGGCCAGGGGCCGGACGTCATGACGTACCATGAATCGCGGATGCCGTTGGGAATATCGACCGGCGTCCTGAGCGAGCTCAAGCCCGACGAACTGGCCGCCGCGGGGATCAAGGCGAGCGACTTCGGCCCCGCGAACTGGAAAGCGGCGCAGGGAACCGACGGCAAGCAATACGGTGTGCCGCTCGATATTCACTCGATCATCCTCTACTACAACAAGAAGATGCTGAAGGACGCCGGGCTGCTCGGCGACGACGGCAAGCCGAAGGGCCTCGACGGCGTCGCCAGCTGGGACGCGGCGCTCGCCAAGCTCACCACCAAGGACCACACGGCGCTCTCCGTGCCCAACGACGGGGGCACTGGCTGGCGCCTCTTCTACACTTTGCTCAATCAGCAGGACGGCGTGTTCCTCAAGGACGGCAAGTTCCTGGACGGCGACAATCTCGACAAGGCGACGACCGCGCTCGCCGAGATGCAGAAATGGGTCAAGAATGGCTGGGCGCCCGCCAACACCGAATATCCGGCGTCGATCGCCCTCTTCACTTCGGGCAAGGCGGCGATGCACATCAATGGGGTCTGGGAGGTGCCGACCATGGTCGACCTCGACAAGAAGGGCAAGCTGTTCGACTGGGGCGCGGTCCAGATCCCGACCTTCTACGCCCATCCGGCGACCTGGGCCGACTCGCACTCCTTCGCCATTCCCGACCGTAAGGGCAATCCGCTAAGTCCGGAGAAGCGCAAGCTCGTGCTCGACACTATTCACTGGTTCAACGTGCATTCTCTCGAGTGGGCGACCGGAGGCCATATTCCGGCCTATCTGCCGGTGCAGGAGAGCGCGGAATACAAGGCCATGAAGCCGAACTCTGACTACGCGTCGCTCGCCAAGACCGCGGTCTTCGATCCTGTGTCAATCTACGCGGGCGTCGCCTCCCCAGTCTATGACGCCGCGGGCAACTACATGATCCCTGCCTTGAATGGGGAGATCGCGCCGGCTGAGGCGGCCAAGAAGATCCGCGACGATTTGCAGGCGCTGGTCAAATAATCCGTGATGGCGCGGCGCGCGCCGCGTCCGTCCCGGCGGCTCAAAGCCAGCCGGGCGCGCGTGGCGCGGCGCCGGGCCGTCAATGCGCGTCGACGATGCTGAAGAGCAAGCGCAACGAGGTTGCCACGGCCGCCGTATTGATGGCGCCGTTCGTGGTCATCTACGGCGTGCTGTTCGTCTATCCGACGATCCGGATGGTCGAACAGAGCTTCACCAACGCGCCCCTGATCGGCCCCGGCAAGTGGGTGGGCTTCGAGAACTATTGGCGGCTCGCATCGGACCGCCTGTTCTCCGTGTCGATCTGGAACACGATCTATTTCGTCGTGCTGTCGGTGATCCCGACGACGCTTCTCGCGCTTCTCGTCGCGCTTGGCGTCAACAGGCTCAAGGGCTGGACGCAGAGCGTGGTGCTGGCGGCGTTCTTCCTGCCCTACATTCTGCCGGTGTCGGTCGTCATCCGCATTTGGGGCTGGATGCTCGACAAGGATTTCGGCATCGCGCAATACCTGATCGCGCCCTTGAACGACGGGCGCCACCTCTCGGTTTTCCGGACCATTCCGCTGTTCATGCCGGCGGTCGCGCTTGTCACCGTCTGGTGGCTGCTCGGATTCAGCGTCCTGCTCTACATCGCGGGGTTACGAAACATTTCGACCGAGATCTATGAAGCCGCGGATCTCGACGGCGCAAACCGATGGACCCAGTTCCGGCGCATTACGTGGCCGCTGATCTGGCCGATTACCGTGCTCGTCTTCACGATCCAGCTCATTCTCCAGCTCAAGATCTTCGACCAGGTCTATCTGTTCGCCCAGGGCGGCCGGGTCGACGCGACAATGGTCATGGTCCAGTACATCTACAAGCAGGCGTTCCAGATGAACAAGGGCGGGCTTGCCGACGCGGCGGCGGTCGTGCTGTTCCTGCTGATCGTGATCCTGTCGGTGCTGCAGTTCCAGCTCTTGCGCGCCCGGCGCGTGCGATGACTGCTTCCGTTCCAGGGGCCGACCTTTCGCTCGAGCTCGCCGCGCGGCGCCGCGCCTCGCTCAGGCGGATCGACATTGCCGGCCTTCTCCTCACGCTCGCGACTTTGTTCGGCGCAGTGCTCTGGGCCTTCCCGCTCTATTGGGGTCTGGTGACCACCTTCAAGCCCGAGCCCGACGTCGTGCAGCCCGGCGTCGCGCTTTGGCCCAGACACTTCACCATCGAGAACTACTGGCATGTTCTGCTCGAAACCAAGATCGGGCTTTGGTACGTCAACTCGCTGATCACCTCGGGCGCGGTGACAGTGATCGTCGTGATGATGGCGGCGGCCGCCGGCTATGCGATCTCGCAGCTCGACTTTCCGCTCCGCCGCTTCTTCTGGTGGATCATCCTGGCGAGCTTCATGGTGCCGATATCGGCCCTGATCGTTAATCACTTCATCCTGATCAGCCAGTTCCATCTCATCAACACGCTCGCCGGCGTCGTCGGCCCGCAGCTGATCGCCCCGGTTACGGTTATCATCTACAAGCAGTTTTTCGACTCGGTGCCGAAGGATTTTCGCGAGGCGGCGGTGATCGACGGCGCCAACGACTTCCAGCTCCTGTTCCGCATTTATCTGCCGATGAACTGGGGCATCACCACCGCGCTCGCGATCATCACCTTCATCGGCGCCTGGAACCTGTTCCTGTGGCCGTTCCTGGCGATCAGTTCCGAGGACAAGATGAACATCACCGTCGGCATCACCCAGGTCCATGACGCCTTCGGCGTCCAGTACGCGCGCGACCTCGCGGTCGCCATGCTCGCGGCGCTGCCGGTCGCGCTCGTCTACCTCATCTTCCAGCGGCGGGTGACGCAGGCGATCATGCTGTCGGCGGGGATCAAGGGATGAGCGGGGGGGCCGCGAAGAACGGGAGCGCCGCCGCGCCCCATGTCGAACTGAGACGGGTGACGAAACGCTACGGCGCGGTCACCGCGATCTCCGATTTGAGCCTCACGGTCGACAATGGCTCGTTCACCGCGCTGCTCGGCCCGTCCGGCTGCGGCAAGTCGACGCTGCTCAGGATGGTCGCCGGACTGGAAGAGATCACCGCGGGCAAATGCTTCATCGACGGCGTCGACGTGACCGACATTCCGCCGGCGCAGCGGCGCATCGCCATGGTGTTCCAGTCTTATGCGCTCTATCCTCATATGACGGTGAGGCAGAACATCGCCTTCTCGCTTTCGGTCGCCGGGCAGCCGAAAAAGGTTCAGAACGAGCGCGCGCTCGAGGTCGCCCGCATCCTGCAGCTCGAGCCCTATCTCGACCGCCGCCCGGCGGAGCTTTCGGGCGGCCAGCGGCAGCGGGTGGCGATCGGCCGGGCGCTGGTGCGCAAGCCCGAGGTTTTCCTGTTCGACGAGCCGCTGTCGAATCTCGACGCCAAGCTGCGCGTGCAGATGCGCGTCGAGCTGGCGAAGCTCCATGCCGATCTCGGCACGACGATGATCTATGTCACGCATGACCAGACGGAAGCGATGACCCTGGCCGACAAGATCGTCGTTCTCGACAAGGGCGTCATCTCCCAGGTCGGCTCGCCGCTCGAGCTTTACAACGCCCCGGCCAACAAGTTCGTGGCCGCCTTCATCGGTTCGCCCGGCATGAACTTCTTCGGCGTCGACGTCGCCGCCATGAACGGCCAAACGGCGAGCGTGGTCCTGCCGGGCGGGCGGACGGCGGAGATCGGCGTGAGCGCCAGCGCCGGCGTGCGCTCCGCCGAACTCGGGGTGCGGCCGGAGCATCTGACCATCATCGATCCGAACGATCCGAAGGCGGCTTTCGCCGGCGCGGTCGCGATCATCGAACGTCTCGGCAATTCGACGATCCTCTATGTCGACACTCCGGCCGGACAACTCATCGTGGAGGGCGAAGGCGATCTCGAGGCGAAGCCGGGTCAAGCCGTCGGCCTCGGGCTCGACGCGAGCCATGCGCGCCTGTTCGGCGAGACGGGGGCGACGCTTTGACGCGCGCGAGGCGCCGAACTCAGTCACTCATCGATCGCGGAGCCTCAAGTGGATGGTGACGTCGCGGGCCGCCGCGCAACGCTTTCGCTCGACGGCCTCTGGGACTTCGAATTCGAAGGCCCAATGGCCCGTCTCCACGGCGAGGGCCATACGATCCGCACTCCCGGAATCTGGCAGACCCAATTTCCCGCGCTGCGCAATGCGCAAGGGACCGGGCGCTATCGCCGCGGCGTCCGAATTCCGGCGGGGTGGGCAGGAAAGAGCATTGTGCTCGTCATGGAGGGCGTCTTCCACGAATCGGTGATCCTTATCGACGAGGCGGCGGTCGCGGTTCACGGCGACGGCTGGACGCCGATCGAGGTTGATCTCACCCAGGCGCTTGGCGGCAGGACTTCGTTCATGCTCGGCGTCGACGCGCGCGTCCCCGACGACCGCAATAGCGGCCGCTTCAGCCAGTCGCTCGCCGCCAAGCAGGACTGGTATGGGGTGCAAGGCGGAATCTGGAAGCCGGCGCGCCTCGAAGCGCGGGATCCCATTCACCTCGCCAAAGTCTGCGTACGAACATCGTTCGACCTTGAGACTGGCGTCGTGTCAATCAGCGGCGAACTGTCGCGCGCCGCGGCTGCGACGACTCTCCAGGCGACCCTGTCGCGCGGCGGCGAACAGGTCGCGCGTCTGATTTATCATTTCCGATCGGGCCGATTCGATGCGGCGCTCGCCCTTCCCGGCGCTGAGCCGTGGTCGCCGGACGCGCCCAACCTGTACGATCTCATCGTCGAACTCCTCGTTGACGAGTCGACTGTCGACGCGATCGAGAGGGTCGTCGGGTTTCGGCGATTCGAGGCGAAAGATGGGCGCCTCGTGCTCAACGGCGAGCCGTTCGCCATGTTCGGCGCCCTCGATCAGGACTGGCACCCCGAGGAAGAGTGCCGCCCACCGAACGCAAAGTTTCTCGAACAGCGCTTCTTGAACGCCAAGGCGATGGGCCTCAACACGCTGCGCTGCCACGTCAAGATTCCGGACCGGCTCTATTTCGATCTCGCCGACCGGCTCGGCCTCGTCGTCTGGCTCGACATGCCTTACATGCAGTTCCTCGCGCCTTCGGCGCGCGAGGCGTTGCGACGGGTGTTCCGGACGTCGGTCTCGACCCACGGGGCTCATCCCTCGATTTGCATCTGGACGCTCACCAACGAGGGCTGGGGAATCGATCTCGACGACAATCCGGACGACCGGCGCTGGCTGATCGAGACCTTCGACGAGGCGAAGCGGCTCGTCCCGGAGAGTCTGCTGGTCGACAATTCGCCCTGCTTTCCGCGCAACTATCACCTTAAGACCGAGATCGAGGACTTCCATTGGTACAACGGCTTTCCTCACCAGAACGAGGCCTTCGCGGAAACTGCGCGCGCCTTCGCCAGCCGCGCGGCCTGGACATTCTCTCCCCATGGCGACGCGATACGGCGCGGCGATGAGCCGCTCATCTGCTCGGAATTCGGCGTCTGGGGGCTGCCCCATCCGCGCGAGATTCTGGAGAAGGATGGAAGCGAGCCGTGGTGGTTCGAAAGCGGCCACGACTGGAACCTCGGCGCCGCTTGTCCGCATGGGATCGAAACGCGCTTTCGCGACGCTCATCTGGCGCCGGTCTTCGGGGACATCGACGGCTTCGTGAGCGCGGCGCAGGAGCTTCAGTATCGCGCGCTCAAGCGCCAGATCGAGACGTTGCGCTGGGAGCGGCCGATCTCCGGCTATGTCATCACCGAGCTCAACGATACGCAGTGGGAATCGAACGGGCTCATGGATGTTCTGAACCGCCCGCGCGTCTTCGCCGAGCGCCTGGCCGAGCTTCAGCGGCCGTGGCTCGTGATCGCGCGGACGGCGCGCGCCGCCGTTCGCGCCGGCGAGCGCTTCGAAGTTTCCGCGCGGCTCGCCGGCCCGGTAGACCCGCCCAAGGGCGCGCGGCTTCAGTGGCGGTTCGCCGATCAGAGCGGCGAAGCCGCGCTCAGCGTCGAGCCGACGACGATCGCGCTGACCGCCGGCATGACCGACGCGACGGCAATCGTTCCGCTCGAACTCGAGGCGAGCGCCGGCAACGGGCGCATCCTTTCACGCAACGTGATGGAGCTCTGTGTCGTGCCGCAACTCGCTGGCGGAGCGCCCGCGCTGTTCCCGATTGACAGCGCGGCTTCAGGCGTCCTCGCGGCGATCGGCTGGCCGAACCGCGCCGCGCCCGTTGAGGACGCCGAGATTGTGCTGGCGACGCGGCTCACGACTCCGGTCCGCGAGGCGCTGATCGCCGGGCGCAAGGTGTTGCTCATCGCCAATTCCGCCGACGCGCTGATCGATCCTGAACGGAAGCTGCCGCTCAACGACCGGCACAACTTCCCCTCGATGCTTTTGCGAGCGCGGGTCGGAACGCCCTGGGACGGGCAGTGGATGGGGGCGTTTTGCTGGCGGCGCACAGACGGCCCATGGTCAGGTCTCCCCGGGGGCCCGATGCTCGACGAACATTGGGCCGGGCTTCTGCCCGATCATGTGCTCACCGGCTTTCCCTCCACCGCCTTCGGTGGACTGGTCGATTCGGGCATGGGCGTAGGATGGCTGCATTTCGCCGCCGCGTTTGCGAAGCGCAGCTTCCTCGGCAAAGCCTGGCTCACCGTGTCGACCTTCGACCTCACGTCCGCTCATGCGCAAGCCAATCCTCTTGCGCCGCATCTGATGAAGGCGCTGGCG
>DATNBG010000370.1:0-4451 GCA_035572075.1 Roseiarcus sp.
GAGCGTCAACGGCGCCGAGCGGCGCGCCAATCTCGCGCGCTTGCGCGAACTCGCGCGCCTCGCCGGCGGCGAGGTCAAGCTGATCTGCTCGCACGATCTCGCCGACTTCGCCGCGATGAGAAGCAAGGAGCGGCAGGAGCGGCCAGCGCCGCCTGAACCGGCCAGCGCGGCGCCTCAGCCTGCGAAGCGCGCGCCAAGGCCGCCGTCGACGCGCCAGTTGGCGCCGGTGACGAACGAGGCTTCGTCGGACAGGAGAAACACGGCGCAATTGGCGATCTCCGCCGGACTCCCCATGCGCCGCATCGGATGGGCGTCGAGCACCTTCTCGCGCAACGCCGGATCGTTGCGGTCGAAGAACTCCGTGACCAGCGCCGTCTCGACATAGCCTGGCGACAGCGCGTTGACGCGAATCCGCCATGGACCCAGTTCGAGCGCGAGCGAGCGGGTCAATCCGACGAGCCCCGATTTGGCCGCCGCATAGGGGAACATTCCGGGATAGGTCATGTCTGCGTGCAGCGAGGCGATGTTGACGATCGCGCCCCCTTTCGCCGCCTTCATCGCGGGCAGGACCGCGCGGGCCGCGAGCCAGGCCGATTTGAGATCGACGGCGAACACGTCCTCCCATTCCCGTTCGGTCATGGTCGCCGGATCGGCGTAGACGTTTCGTCCGGCATTGTTGACGAGGCCGCTGACCGGCCCGAACATCCTGGCGCCCGCCTCGAGCGCCCGTTCGATATCGGAGGCGCGCCGCACGTCTCCCGCGGTGAATGAAACGCGCTTGTCCGCGGCGGGCGCGGCCAGGAGTTCGCGCCCCGCGGCCTCGTCAAGATCGATGATCGAAACCAGGGCGCCTTCGGCGAGCGCCTTGGCGGCGATCGCCGCCCCGATGCCTCGCGCGCCCCCGGTCACCAGCACATGGCGCCCCTCGATGCGTCCGGCCACCGGCGCGTTCCCTTGCTCACCGTCCGGTCAGCGACTGGCGGCGAATCCGCCGTTCGATCAGCGTCTGCAGGACGACCGAGATCACGATGACGAGTCCGAAGGCGAGCTGGGTGTAGAAGGCGTTGATGCCCGCCGAGACAATGCCGGCGTTGATCGCGCCGATGATGTAGGAGGCGACGAACGTGCCGACGACCGATCCCGTCCCGCCGAACACCGACGTGCCGCCGAGGAAGACGGAGGCGATGGTGTTGAGCAGGAAGCCGTCGCCGGTGGTCGGCCAGAAATAATAGCCGTAAATCGAGGTCATGAGCCCGGAGAAGACGGCGGTCACCCCGACCAGGACGAAAGCGCGCGCCTTCACGGACACCGCGTTGACGCCCATCAGCCGCGCGCTGGTCGGATTGTCGCCGACCAGGAACACATGCGCGCCGAAGCGAGTCCGGTTGAGCAAGATCCAGAAGACGATGAGCAGGACGATCATCCACAAGGTCTGAACCGGCAGGCCGAACACGGAAGCGCGCAGGAGCGCATGCATCTGCGGAAACTTGTCGGCCGTCAGCGGCACCCCGGTCCCGTTCATCAGCACGAGCTCGAGACCTCGAAAGAGGAACGAGGTGCCGATGGTGATGACGAGCGAGGGGATATTGAGCTTGGCGACCAGGAGGCCGTTCAAGAAGCCGCATGCGGCGCCCGTCGCCAGCGCGCAGATGAGGCCGATCCACCACGGCGCCCCGGCATGGGCGGTGATGAGACAGAAAGCGGCCGTGCCGAGCGCCATGACCGAGGGAAAGGAGAGGTCGATCTCGCCGGTGATGACAACGAAGGTGAGCGCCAGCGCAATGACGCCGAATTGCGGCGTCGTCTGCGCGAAGGCGCGGTAGATGTCGAGATTGGTGAACACCGCGGGCGCCGCGACGACGAAGGCGAGCCACATTGCGAGCCCGACTCCGATGATGCCGAGCTGGCTGCCGTGCCGGCGCAAGGTCGAGGGCGGCGCGATGCGATTGTCGAGGGGACGGTTCGGAATAGCGCTCGCCATCGCGTCAGTCCATCGAACCGGAGCGGGCGACGCGATAGAGTCGGTCGATCAGCTCGTCCATCGTGATCTCGCTCTTGGCGTAGACGCCCGCGACCTTGCCGCGATCGAGCACATAGAGCCGGTCGACGACAGGGTAAACATGAAAAATGTTGTGATCGATGAAGATCGCCGACTTGCCCGCCTTCTTGATGCCGCCGACGAAGTCGAGCGTCTTGCGGGTTTCGGACAGCGACAGGCCCACGGTCGGCTCGTCGAGGATGACGAGCTCGGCGTCGAAATAGAGCGCCCGCGTGATCGCCACGCCCTGCTTCTCGCCGCCCGACATCGTGGTCACGACATTGTCGGGGTGCACCGCGGCGGAAGTGAACCCCATATGCTCGCTCATCAGCCGCGCCGATTCGGAGCGCATCCGCTTGACGTCGAGGAGACCCCAGCGGTTGCGGGGCTCGCGCCCCATGAACATGTTGCGCCAGATCGGCTGCTTCTCGCTCAGCGCCCGCTCCTGGTAGATAGTCTCGATGCCGAGCCCGCGGGCTCTCGCGACCGACCAGTCGTCGATCCGGCGTCCGTGAAAATAGATCTCGCCTCCCGGGTCCGGCCGATGGAAGCCCATCACGGTCTTGACCAGCGTCGACTTGCCGGCGCCATTGTCGCCGAGCAAGCCGACGATCTCGCCGCGATTGACGGCGAAATTCACTCCCGTCAGCGACCGCACCTCGCCGAACGTCTTGGAGACGTTGCGAAGCTCGATCACCGGCGGGTCGGCGGTCCCGGAGGATCCTGTCACAGGCGTTCCATCAGCTTTGGGGAGCGCCGAGGCGCGGGACGCGTCCGCGCCTCGGGCGTTGGACAACGATCAGCGGATTTCCTTTGCCGCCAGCGGAGCGACCGCGTCGACGTTGGTCGAGTCCACGAACGCCCCCGCGGTGTTGATGTCGAGACCCGAGAAGCCGTACTTCTTGGTCAGGCAGATGTTGAGGATCGGCAGATAGCCCTGAAGGTAGGGCTGCTGGTCGATGACCAGGTTCTGATAGCCCTCTTTCACCGCCTGGGCGGTGTTTGGCGACATGTCGAAGCCGGCGAAGAACACCTGCCCCGGCTTCAGCGACGCGGCGCGCGCATAGACGCCGACGTTCGAGGTGAGGCCGCCGTGGTCGGTGACCACGATCTTGATCCCCGGATTGGCGCCCATCACGCCGACGAAGGTTGCGGTGCCGGCGTTCGGATCGGCGTTGGTCGCCGCATCGATCTCCTGGTAGATGATTTTCGCGCCCGCCTTGGTGAAGGCGTCGATCACGCCGACGGTGCGCTGGCCGCGGTCGCCGCCTTGTCCCTTCAGTCCCCAGACGAAAACGCTGTCGCCCGGCTTGAGCTTGGCGCGCTTCGCGGCTTCGGCGGCGAGGGCGTAGCCGGCGGAATAATTGGGCGCGCCGACATAGCCGAAGCCCTTGGCCGAATATTTCTTCTGGCTCTCGGGGAGCGACGTGTTGAGGGTGGTGAAGATCGTGCCCTGCGCGAAGGCCTGATCGACCATCGGACCGGTCGCCGCCTCGCCGCCGAAACCATAAGTGGCGATGCCGTCGACCTTGGTCGCCAGCGCCTGCTGGATCTGGGTCAGCATCTTGTTGGGGTCCCAGTCGGAGAAATAGTAGGTCACGGTCGGTCCGAGATCGAGCTCGGCCTGTCTGAAGCCGTTATAGACGTTGTTGGCGAACACGCCGCCCTGCGGTCCGCCGGGGAAGGCCGCGATCTTCACGCCCTGGCACCATTTCGGCGTGGGATCGGTGGCGTAGGCCGACGTGGCCGCCACGTAGGCGATCAGCGCGGCGGCCGCCGCGAAGCCAAAAGTCCTGGTCCGGTCGTTCAACATTCAATCCTCCCATTCTGGTCTGGTCGCCCCGGAAGGGCTCATGCGCTTCCTGAATGCGAAAAAGTAATACGATATGATCATCTCGCGCAACAAGCCGGCGCGGTCAGTCCGCCCCGGCCGTCTTGCGGCGCAGCGCCTTGACCGCGCCGCGGCGCGTCTTCTCGTCGAGGCGACGCGCTCTCGAGGCGAGCGTTGGGCGCGTGGGGAGGCGGGGCTTCTCCCGCTCCTGCGCCCTGACGAGCAGGGCGGCGAGACGGCCGCGGGCGTCCTCGCGGTTGCGCGGCTGGCTCGCATATCTCTGGGCGAAAATGACGATCACGCCGTCCTGGGTGGCGCGCGCTCCCGCAAGCTTGATGAGCCGGATCGCGACATCGTTTGGCAGGCTTGGGCTGGCGCGGGCGTCGAACCGAAGCTCGACGGCGCTCGCCACCTTGTTGACGTTTTGCCCGCCCGGGCCCGAGGCGCGCACGAACGTCTCGACGATCTCGCTCTCGTCGATGAGAAGATCGCCCGCTTTCATGGATCTCTACCGCCACTCCCGCACGTCGACGAACCGGCCGGCGATCGCGGCCGCGGCGGCCATGGCCGGCGACACCAGAT
>DATNBG010000371.1:0-2018 GCA_035572075.1 Roseiarcus sp.
TTCGGAAGGCGAATATGCCGGCGTCGGCGGACGCGCCCATCGCGGCTTGCCGATCGAGGTCGCGACCGACGTTTCCATCATGACCCGCGCAGGCGTCGAGCGCATCTTCCGCTTCGCCTTCGCGCTCGCCCGCTCGCGCCCCCGCAAGCTTCTCACCGTCGTCACGAAGTCGAACGCGCAGCGCCACGCGATGGTGATGTGGGACGAGATCGCCGCCGAGGTCGCGCGCGAGTTCCCCGACGTGAGCTCGGACAAGATGCTGGTCGACGCGATGACCATGCGCATGACGATCAGGCCCGAGAGCCTGGATACGATCGTCGCCTCGAACCTTCATGCCGACATTCTGTCCGATCTGGCGGCGGCGCTGGCCGGCTCGATTGGAATCGCGCCGACCGCCAATCTCAATCCGGAGCGCAGCTTCCCCTCGATGTTCGAGCCGATCCACGGTTCGGCCTTCGACATCGCGGGCAAGGGGATCGCCAATCCGATCGGCTCGTTCTGGACCGGGGCGATGATGCTCGAGCACTTGGGCGAAAAGGCCGCGGCGGACCGGCTGATGCGGGCGGTCGAGCGCGTGACCGCCAACCCGTCGCTGCACACGCCCGATCTCGGCGGCAAGGCGACGACGCGCGCGGTGACCGAGGCGACGATCGCGGCGGTCGAGGGGGAGAACGCCTGAGCGCACCCTGCTCCCTTCGCGAGAAGGCGGCCCGGAGGGCCGGATGAGGGAGTCACGGCGCCTTGACGCAGGCCCCCACCGGAAACAGGCATTCCTGACCGAGCGGTAGGCCATTGCCGTCGACGGCGGTGTAGCCGACTTGGCTGACGTGGGCGTTGGTCATCACCAGGACGACATCACAGCTTCCGCCTGTCGTGAACGGCGCGACGTTCGTATTGAGCAGCAGCGCCCATTGGGGCCCGTAGCCGCGCATCCGCCCTCCGGCATAGGTCCAGATCTCGGTCGCCTGGCCCGCCGGGACGCGTTGAGTGGGCTCGCCGAGACAAGCGAGAATGTCCCGCTTCGAAAGGCCGATCATCGAGGCTTGCGCGACCTGATCGACTTCGAGCGGCTGGCAGCCGCCGAGGAGGAGGGCGAGGCCAAGCGCGGCGACGGATTTTCTCACCTGGCCCCCTTAAGTTCTCGATCTGATCGCCGCCCGCGAGGTTGGCTGAACCGGGCCGGTTTGACAATGAGGGCCTAAGTCAAATCGCCGTTGCGGCGCTGGTTTGAAAAATCGCGATCCGCGTATCGCCGTAAACCCGCTCGTCGATGAGGGCGAGGCCGGCTGGCGCCGCGATCCTGGCCTCCGCGGCTTCCTCGGCCACGACAAGCGCGTCCGGCCCGAGCCAGCCGCCATGGGCGAGCGAGGCGAGCGCGGGCTCAGCGAGCCCCTGGCCGTAGGGCGGGTCGAGGAAGGCGAGCGCGAACGGCCCGCCCGCCGGCGCTTTCCCAAGCTTCGTCGCGTCGGCGCGCCAGATGCGCGTCACCCCGCCGAGCGCGAGCGCCTCGACATTGGCGCGCAGAAGCGCGCGCGCCTGCGCCGCATTGTCGACGAGGAGCGCGAAGCGCGCGCCGCGCGACAGCGCCTCGATCGCCAGCGCCCCGGTTCCGGCGAAAAGGTCAACCACGCGGGCGCCGGCGATCTGGCCGGGGAAGCGGTGCTCGAGAATGTCGAAGATCGACTCGCGCAGGCGCTCCGAGGTCGGCCGGATGGCGCGCGACGACGGCGCTGCAAGCGCTCGGCCCTTGAGGCGCCCGCCGACAATGCGCACCTCAGCGCTTTCGCGGCGGCCGGCGCGGGCCGGACGGCGGGCCTTTGCCGCGGCCGGGACCCGTGCGCGGGGGCTTCGTCCTCGTGGCCCGATCCTCGCCTGGCCAGGGCCCATTCCGCCTGTCCCGGCGTTCGGCGCCTGGGCTGCGCGCCGAGCCTTTGCGCGGCTTGAAGCGGCGCGGCTGATCGCGAGGACCGAAGCGCTCGCTCTTGCCGTCGGCTGACTTGCGTCCCTTCGGCCCCCCG
>DATNBG010000372.1:0-8272 GCA_035572075.1 Roseiarcus sp.
TCCTTTTCCCGCGGCGTCAGATTCATCGGGCGCTCCCCTCCTCATTTTCAAGCGTAGAGCAAGATCCGCGCCGAAGATCCGCCTCTCGGGAGTTAGGGCCACAGCCGCGGCTTGCGTCCGCCGAGCGCGACAATGGACGCGACAAGCGCTACGCGCAATCGTGCAGGCGAGGCGGCGATGAGCCGGGCGACGATGAGGCCGTCGAAGGCGCTGGCCCCGCCTTCGACGGCTGAGCCGGCGGCGTCGAGGGCTGCCCGCAAATCGGGCAGGCGAGCCTCGATCTTGGGCGCCGAAGCGACGATCGTCGAGAGCGCCCGCGCCCCCGCGCCTGCCGCCTTGCGGTCGAGGACGCCGCCCGCATGCCCGAGCCGCGTCTCGTCGGCGAAGACGAGCCGGCCGTCCCGTCGGACGCGCCATGAGTCCCTCAAGCTCGCGTCGATCCGGCTTTCGCCCATGGCGAGGCGCCCGAACACGAGCGTCTCGGCGATCATGAACTCGGCCTCGCCCGCCGCCTCGACCTCGAGCCGCCGCTCGAGCCGCGCGCCGTCGAACATCAGCGTCTCCTGAGGCAGCCAGAAGAGTCGCGCGCGGGAAGCGAGCGTGAGCCGGGTCGCGATCGACGCCGCCGGGCCCAGGCTGCGATAGATTCGTTCCGCCGCGGGCGTCGTCGCCTCGACCTCGGCCCCCTCGCCGAGCGTGAGACTGAGGACGTAGGAATCGCCGCCCGCAACCCCGCCGCCGGTGTTGACGATCGCCGCTTCGCAGGGGTTCGAGGCGCGGGAAAAGCGCCAGCGCAAGCCCCCGGTCTCGAACAGTCGCCGAGGCTCGGTGCGGGCGCCCGTCCGCGCGAAAACGCCATGCGCCTCCGCGCGCGCCCGCTGTCGCGCGCTGGGATCGAGCGCCGTCTCGACCGGGCTAAGCGAATCCATCATTGTGACTCGTTCATGACCGGCGCAACCCATCTCACTTCGGGCGTCCTGGCCGCTGTCCTTGGCGCGGCGGTCCTTCATGCGCTGTGGAACTCGCTCGTCAAGAGCGCGAGCGACCAGTTCCTCTCCTCGGCGGTCGTCGCGATCTGGTCCGGCGTGGTCGGTCTCGTGGCCGCTTTTGTCCTGCCGTGGCCGGCGGGCGCGGCCTTGCCCTTCATCGTCGCCTCGTCGCTCATCCATATCGTCTATTTCATGCTGGTCGGACGCCTCTATCGCGGCGCGGACCTCTCGGTCGCCTATCCGATCATGCGCGGAGTCGCTCCGCTGATCGCCGCCATCTTCGCGTTTGCGGCTTTGGGCGAGGCGCCGGGGCCGATCGCCAGCCTCGGGGTCGCCGCGCTGGTCGCGGGCGTTCTGACGATGAGCGCGAGCGGCTTGACGCATGGGCGGATCAATCGGGCGACGCTTGTCGTCGCCCTCGCCAATTCGGTCGTGATCGCGGTCTATACGGTCATCGACGGGCAAGGCGCGAGGCTTTCGGGCGCCGGCGCGCCCTTCGCGGTCGCCTACAATTCATGGTCGCACATGCTGGCCGCGCTCGCCTTTCTGCCGATCGTCGTCTGTCTTCGCGGCCGCGCCGCGGTCGCAGCCTTTACCCAAGGCGGTGGGCGCGGCTTCGCCGGGGGCCTCGCCGCCTTTATCAGCTACGCGATCGCCATCTGGGCGATGACCCGAGCTCCGATCGCCGCGGTCGCCGCCCTTCGCGAGACGTCGGTCGTGTTCGCGGCGATCATCGGGGTCGTCGCGCTTCATGAGCCGTTCGAGACGCGCCGCGGCCTCGCCGCGCTGGTCATTCTGGCCGGGATCGTGTTCCTGCGGCTCGGCTGACCGGAGGCCGCCGCGCTCCTCACGGCGGGCAGCGCCGATCGAGATCGACTTCCCCGCGCGGGCAGGCCGGATCCAGGACCGGCGCATAAGGATGGGCGACGCGGTAGAGCTCATAAGTCTCCACGGCCCCACCGGCCGCGCGCCGTTCGAGAAGGCCAGCCGGCTCGACATCGGAAAAACGCATCTTCAGGATGAGGTCGAAACGGCGGCCCGGCTCGCCGAGCGCGAGCCCCGGCGCCCTGAACAGGGATTCGCGGGGCGCGGGCTCGAAGATCCAGCGCATCCGCTGCTCGGGCTGCACGACCGGAACGGCCGGATCGCCGTAATAGGTCATCAGCGAGGTCAGCGCATAGCCTTGAGTCAGGACATAAGCGGCGCTCCCGGCGCCCGCCTTCGCGTCGAGGTCGCGCGCGAGCGCGCGAAAGCCTTCGAGCCGCGCCAACGGATTGACCGGCCCGAGCGGGACGGCGCTGGTCATGGCCTCGGCGAAGGTCAGCGCGGCGACGGCGAATCCAACCAGCGGCGCCCATAAAGCCGCCTTCGCGATTCCCGCGGCCGGGCCGGATACGGCCGCGCGGCGGACCTCGCCGACCCAGTCGGCGGCCAGGATCGCGACCGCCGGATAGAGGGGCGCGAGCCAGTTGCCCTGCACCCGGTCGTGGAGCGAATGCAGAAGGAAATAGGCCGCGGCCGGCGCGATCGTCGAGGCCAGAAGGCGCCGCGCTTCGTCGCGCGAGCCCGGCAGCGCAGGCGCGCGCCAGGGGATCGCCCAAACGGCGGGGATGAGCGCGGCGACGACCAGCGGATTGATGAGGCCAATCTGCGAGACCAGGAACTCGGCCAGGTAATAGGGCGCAAATCCGCTCGGGCCCGCTCGGCCCAGCTGTTTTACGAAAGTCGCCCAGCCATGCGCGGCGTTCCACGCGACAAACGGCATGACAATCAAGAGCGCGATCGCGAGAGCCGCAAAGAGCGCGGGTGAACGAAGAAAGCGACGAAGCGAGGGGGTCGCGGCCAGGGCGAGCGCGACGCCGGCCGGGAAAAACGCCGCGGTGAATTTCGATTGCAGCGCAAGGCCCAGCGCAACCCCGAGCGCAATCAGCCACCGCGTCTTGCCGGTGCGCCAGAGCTCGACCAGGGCGGCGAGCCCAAGAGTCCAAAATACGGTGAGCGGCGCGTCGGGGGAGACGAACGCCGCGCCGATGGCGACGAGCGGCATGGCGATCCACAGGAGAGCCGCCAGCGCCGCCTTTTCCCTGGAACCGAACAGGCGCCAGGCGATGAACGCGATCAGCGCCGGCATCGCGCCGACGCAGAGGAGCGAAAGCGCGCGCACGCCGAGCTCGGAGCCGCCGAACAGCGCCGTCGAGGCGCGGATGAGCAGAGCGACCATCGGCGGGTGGTCGAGGTAGCCGAACGACAGATGGCGCGACCATAAGCTGTAATAGGCTTCGTCGAAGGTCAGCTCGAGCCGCCCCGCGGCGAACGCCTGCATGGCCAAGAGCGCAATGGACGCAACGCAGGCGAAAAGGCTGAGCCAGGCGGCGCGGCTCAGCCCTGTTTCCACCCGCGCGGCGGGGGCCGCCGTGGAATTGCCCACCGCCTCGCTCCTTTCGCCCTCGATTCCCCGCCATCGGTCGGTCGCGGCCGTCCGTCGCACGCGCGCGCGCCAACCGTCAATGTTCGAGAGGGTTTAAGAAATTGACGCGCCGGTGTTGCGCGGCGCACACAGGCGCCTGGCCGCCGGGGCGGTATAAGCCCTCGACGGCGGCGCGGAACGAAAGGCGCCGCAATCCGGTTTGCAGTCATGGCGATCGCGGTGGACAAGAAAAGCCCGAGAGACGCGGATCGCGACGACGCGGCGGACGCGTCGCGGTTCTTTTCGCGCATCGGCTATCTCGTGTTGGGCGTCGGCGCGCCGGTCGGGGTCGTGCTCCACCCGCTCGGCCTCTATGTCATGTTCTCGATCGGCGTGGGCCTCGTTCTGATCGCCGCCGCTCTCGACGCCGAGCCCGGATTTCTCGAACGTTTCTTGAGGCCCTTTTTCGTTCCGGCCTTTCTCGCTCTTCTGGCCGGATTGGCCTGGGCGGCGTTGTCGATTCTATGGTCGCCATATCCGGTCGCGGCCGGGCAGCGCCTCATCGAACTGGGCGTGCTGCTTGCGGCGACGATGGCGGCGGTCGCGGCGCCGCGCGAAAACGCCAGCGCGACCGATCTCTATCTGTTCCCGATCGGCGTGCTGGCGGGCATGGCGGTCATAGTTGCGCGAGCGCTTGCCGAAAGGATGATGGGCGCGCCGGACGAGGGCCGGCTTGCGGCGGGCGCGGTCGCAATCGCGGTTCTTTTGTTCCCGGCGATGGGGGGGCTGGCGGCGCGCGGGCGCAACGGACTGGCGCGCCTCATCCTGATCCTCGCTTTGTGCTTCGCCTATATCGAGAGCTACGCGCCGGTCACCATCGCGCTGTTCGCCGGCTATCTGGCGCTGTCGTTCGCGATCTCGGATCTGTCGCGCACCGCGCGCGAATTGAGCTTTGGCGCGGCCGCGCTCATCCTGTTGTCGCCTCTCATCCCCGCGCTTGCGCCCACCGTCTCGGCGTGGATTTTTCATGCCAGACTCTCGTCGCTGCCGGCCCCCTATCCGTCCCTGTCCGTGGCGGCGGATGTGTTCACCCACGACAAGCTCAGGCTGATCACCGGCCACGGATTTGCGACCGTCAGCCAGGGGGTTCGCGACGGCATCTTGCCGGCCCGGACCCCACAGGCGCTCGCCTTCGCGGTCTGGTATGAGCTTGGGATCGTCGGCGCCGTCCTGGCGGCGGCAGGAGCGTGGCTCGCGTTCCGCGATCTTCCACGCGCGCCGGCGCGTCTCGCGCCCTATATGGCCGCGGCCTTCTCGGCGGTGATCGCGCTTGCGTTCCTCAATGTCGATTTCGCGGAGATGACGACGCTGACCCTGATCGCGGTCGCGATCATCTCGACCGACGTCGCGGCCCGCAGCCAATACCGCACCAGCCGGCCCTCGGCGGCCAGGCTGGCCAATCTATAACGTGCGCCTCAGCGCTTGCGGGCAAACGACATCGGACCTGCGCCGGCGCGCGGACGCTTGTACTCGACCACGACGGCGCGGGTTCGGCCCGTGACCAGGCTCGCCCGGCCGCGCGTCTTGGCGGCCTGCTTCACCGCCAGCGCCCTGACCTCGTCAACCGGCACGCCCATGAGCGAAGCGGCGATTTCCGCACGCTGACCGGGGTCGGCGGCCAGGCTTTCGGCGGCGATCAACGCCTCTTCGATCGTCGGGCTGTCGCGCCGAACGCGGCGAACGCCCCATTTGGTCTTCCAGGTGGCTGACATGGATCCTGTCCATTGTTGAGGCGTCAGACTAGCAGGATTGTTGCACCGCAGCAATCCGCTTCAGGTCTCAACATTCTTGTTGGGCCGTTTGTTCCCGCGGGGAGAGGTGGGGTGCGCGGCCGAGCTTCGCAAGGCGTCGCTCCCGGCCGTCGGCGCCGGACGGCCTTCGCCCGGAAATCCGGATGAATTCGCGGGGAATGGGCTTGACAGACGCCGCATCCGGCGGAACGATTGACCAAACGGTCAGGAATCAGCCTGGCCGTTCTCGGAAGCCTCTGGGGTCAAGCCCATGACGATCGCCGCCAATCCGCCGGCCGCATCGGACATCCGCCCGGGACGTCTGGATGGCGAGACTCTCAAGGGCAATTTCGCCGACCTGCATGCGCCGCTGACCGCCCACGAGGCGAGGGTCGAGGCCGAGCGCTGCTATTTCTGCTTCGACGCGCCCTGCCAGCACGCTTGCCCGACCTCAATCGACATTCCGCTCTTCATCCGACAGATCGCCGCCGGCAACCGGACCGGGGCGGGCAGGACCATTTTCGATTCCAACATCATGGGCGGCATGTGCGCGCGCGTCTGCCCGACCGAAACGCTCTGCGAGGAAGCCTGCGTGCGCGAGGCCGCCGAGGGGAAGCCCGTGATCATCGGCCAATTGCAGCGCTATGCGACCGAGCCCACGATCGAGCGCGGGAAATCGCCCTACGCGTTCGGCAAACCGGCGGGCAAGCGGGTTGCGATCGTAGGCGCGGGACCCGCGGGGCTCGCTTGCGCGCATGAACTCGCTCTCGCCGGCGTCGAGAGCACGATCTTCGAGGCGCGCGAGAAGGCGGGCGGCCTCAACGAATATGGGATCGCCGCATACAAGACCGTCGACGATTTCGCGGCGCGCGAAGTCGACTTCATCCTCTCCATCGGCGGCATCGCCATTAAGCGCGGGCAGGCGCTCGGCCGCGACGTCAAGCTCGACGACCTGCGGCGCGACTACGACGCCGTCTTCTTGAGCGCGGGCCTCGGCGCGACCAACAAGCTGGGCCTGCCGCGGGAGACCGAGCTTGAGAACGTGATCGACGCCGTCGACTACATCGCGCGCCTCCGGCAGGCGAAGGACCTGTCAACGCTGCCGGTCGGCCGGCGCGTCCTGGTGATTGGCGGCGGCATGACGGCGATCGACATCGCCGTTCAGTCGAACAAGCTCGGCGCCGAGACCGTGACCATGGTCTACCGGCGGGGCCCCGATGAGATGAAGGCGAGCGCTTATGAACGCGAGCTCGCGCAGACGAGCGGAGTCGTGATCCGCTATTGGGCGCGGCCGATCAAGCTCGAAGGCCATAGCGGCGCGTTGAGCGGGGTGGTGTTCGAGAGCGCCAAGGAGAGCGGCGACGCCTCGCCTGGCTCGGTTTTCCGCATCGAGGCCGACGTTCTGTTCACCGCGATCGGACAGCGCGGGACGCCGGAGGCGCTCGACGGGGCGCAGATCGAGACGAAAGACAGCCGCATCGTCGTCGACGATCAGCGCCGCACCAGCCTTAAGGGCGTCTGGGCCGGCGGCGACTGCGTTTACGGCGGGCAGGACTTGACGGTGAGCGCGGTCGAGGACGGCAAGCAGGCGGCGCGCTCGATCGCGGCCGCGCTCCTAAGCCGCGCCTGAGTTCAAGAAGGGAGGGTCTCATGGCCGATCTCAGCACCGACTTCCTCGGCGTCAAGTCGCCCAATCCGTTCTGGCTCGCGTCCGCCCCGCCCACCGACCGCAAGGTCAATGTCGAGCGCGCGTTCCGCGCCGGCTGGGGCGGCGTGGTGTGGAAGACGCTCGGCGAAGCGGGGCCGCCGTGCGTCAACGTTTCGGGCGCGCGTTACGGCGCGATCCATGGGCCCGACCGGCGCCTTATCGCGATGAACAACATCGAGCTGATCACCGACCGCGACCTCGAAATCAACCTGCGCGAGATCAAGGAGGTCAAGCGCGCCTGGCCGGACCGCGCGCTCATCGTGTCGCTGATGGTTCCCTGCGACGAGAAGTCCTGGGAGGCCATTCTCGCCCGGGTCGAGGAGACCGAATGCGACGGGGTCGAGCTTAATTTCGGCTGTCCGCACGGCATGTCGGAGCGCGGCATGGGCTCGGCCGTCGGTCAGGTGCCCGAATATGTCGAGATGGTCGCGCGCTGGTGCAAGGCGCACACCCGCATGCCGGTGATCGTGAAGCTCACCCCCAACATCACCGACATTCGCCAGCCCGCCCGCGCGGCGAAGCAAGGCGGCGCCGATGCGGTGTCGCTCATCAACACCATCAATTCGATCATGAACATCGACCTCGACCGCATGACGCCGGATGTGGTCATCGACGGCAAGGGCACGCACGGGGGCATGTGCGGCCCCGCGGTCAAGCCGATCGCGCTCTCCATGGTGTCGGAGATCGCCCGCGATTCCGCGTGCGCGGGCCTGCCCATCTCAGCCATCGGCGGGATCACGACGTGGCGCGACGCGGCGGAGTTCATCGCGCTCGGGTCGGGAACCGTGCAGGTCTGCACCGCGGCGATGACTTACGGCTTCAAGGTCGTCCAGGAGATGATCACCGGCCTTTCAAACTTCATGGACGAGAAAGGCTACCGGACGATTGGCGATTTCCGCGGGCGCGCGGTTCCCTCGATCACCGACTGGCAATATCTCAATTTGAATTACGTCGCCAAGGCCGAGATCAACCAGGAGCTCTGCATTCAGTGCGGCCGCTGCCACATCGTCTGCGAGGACACTTCGCATCAGGCGATCTTCGCCCGCGTCAACGGCAAGCGCCAGTTCGTGGTCAACGAGGCCGAATGCGTCGGCTGCAATTTGTGCGTGCTCGTGTGTCCGGTCGAGGACTGCATTACGCTCGTCCACAAGACTCACGGCGCCGATCCCCGCACCGGACTTCGCTATGACCGTCCGTTCGCGGACTGGACGACGCACCCGAACAATCCGGCGGTCCACGCGAAGGCGGCGGAATAGCATCGGAGGAGCCTGCTCGATCCCTGCGAGGCAAACCGTCGCTGGACCTGCGACGCCTCTGAAGGCGTCATGGCCGGGCTTGTCCTGGACAAGCCCGGCCATGATGATGGAAGCTTTGAGGC
>DATNBG010000373.1:0-7851 GCA_035572075.1 Roseiarcus sp.
TGTTTACGCGCTGGCCTCGTTCCAATAGAAACGGCCCTTGAAGGAAAGCCTCCAGGTTTCCTCGCAAGGGCGCGATGTTCAATAAAATCCTGATCGCCAACCGCGGCGAGATCGCCTGTCGCATCATCAAGACGGCGGGCCGCATGGGCATCGGGACCGTCGCCGTCTATTCCGAGGCCGACGAGGACGCGCTTCATGTCGAGATGGCGGATGAGGCCGTCGCCATCGGCCCGGCGCCGGCGGCGCAGTCCTATCTCGCCATCGAGACAATCGTCGCGGCCTGCCTCAAGACCGGCGCCGAGGCCGTCCATCCCGGCTACGGCTTCCTTTCCGAAAGGGCCGCCTTCGCGCGTGCGCTGGCCGAGGCGGGGATCGTCTTCATCGGCCCCAACGTCCGAGCCATCGAGGCGATGGGCGACAAGATCGAGTCGAAGAAATTCGCTTCCGCGGCCGGGGTCTCGACCGTGCCGGGCTATCTCGGCTCGATCGAATCGCCCGATGAGGCGGCCAGGATCGCCGGCGAGATCGGCTATCCGGTGATGATCAAGGCTTCCGCGGGCGGCGGCGGCAAGGGGATGCGCATCGCGCACTCCCGAAAGGAGGTCGCGGAAGGATTCGCGCGGGCGCGGTCCGAAGCGAAATCCTCGTTCGGCGACGACCGGGTGTTCGTCGAGAAGTTCATCGTCAATCCGCGCCATGTCGAGATCCAGGTCATGGGCGACAGGCACGGGAATGTCGTCTACCTCGGCGAGCGCGAATGCTCGATCCAGCGCCGCAACCAGAAGGTGATCGAGGAGGCGCCTTCGCCGCTTCTCGACCAGGCCACACGCAGCAAGATGGGCGAGCAGGCGGTCGCGCTGGCCAAGGCGGTGCAATACGATTCCGCCGGCACCGTGGAGTTCGTCGCCGGCCAGGACCGGAGCTTCTATTTCCTCGAGATGAACACTCGCCTCCAGGTCGAGCATCCGGTGACCGAGCTCGTCACCGGGATCGATCTGGTTGAGTTGATGATTCGCAGCGCCGCCGGCGAACCGTTGCGGCTCAAGCAGGCGCATGTGAAGCTGACCGGGTGGGCGGTCGAAACCCGCGTCTACGCCGAGGATCCCGCGCGCGGCTTCCTGCCCTCGACTGGACGGCTGACGCGCTATCGGCCGCCGCCGGAAGGGACGCATGATGGCGTCACCGTGCGCAACGACACCGGCGTCTTCGAGGGCGAGGAAATCTCGATCCACTACGACCCGATGATCGCCAAGCTCGTCACCCATGCGGGAGACCGGCTGAGCGCGATCGACGCGCAGGCGAAAGCGCTCGACGAATTCGTCATCGACGGCATCCGCCACAACATCCCGTTTCTGTCGGCCTTGATGCAGCATCCGCGCTGGCGGGAGGGACGGCTCTCGACCGGCTTCATCGCAGAGGAGTTTCCCGGCGGATTCCATGCCCTCAAGCCCGAGGGCGAGATCGAACGGCGCCTGGCCGTGGCCGCCGCGGTCATCGACCATACGCTCAATCAGCGCAAGCGGCGCATTTCCGGCCAGTTGCGGGAGCCCGACCACGTTCGCTTCGAGCTCAAGCGTGTGGTCGCGATCGGCTCGAGCCGCATTTCGCTCGAGATCGAGCCGGAGGAGAGGGGCGCCGCGATCACGTTTGCGGACGGCCGGAGGGCCGAGGTTCGCTCGGACTGGAAGCCTGGCGATCCGCTGTGGCGCGGAACGATCGACGGCGTCGATGTCGCCGTGCAGGCGCGCCCGATCCTCAACGGCTATGCGCTTTCCCATGGCGGAGTCGCGGTCGATGCGCGCGTCTACACCCGCCGCGAGGCCGAACTCGCCCGCCTGATGATCGAGCACAAGGGCGTCGACGGCTCACGCTTCCTCTTGTGCCCGATGCCGGGACTCATCAAGCTGATTGCGGTCAAGGCCGGGCAGGAGGTGAAGGCGGGAGAACAGCTCTGCATCGTGGAGGCGATGAAGATGGAGAACGTGCTCTCGGCCGAGCGCGACGCGACCGTCAAGGCGATCCTCGCCAGGGAAGGGGATTCGCTCGCGGTCGACGCGGTGATCATGGAGTTCGCATGAGAGAGCGGCGGTTGATTTCCTCGGGCTCCCCGTTCGAGAAGACATACGGCTATTCGCGCGCGGTCGTCTTCGGGGACGAGGTCCATATCTCCGGCACGACCGGATACGATTACGAGACAATGACCATGCCGGAAGATGTCGCTCGCCAGACTCAGAACATTTTTGGGACGCTGCAGAAGGTTATGAGGGAAGCCGGCGGGGCGCTCGCGGACATCGTGCGGCTTCGCACCTTCGTCACCGACGCCGCTTATTGCGAGCCGGTGCTCGAGGTCCAGGGCAAGGTGTTCGGCGAGGTCCGCCCCGCGGCGACGATCGTGGTCGTTTCAGCGCTGCTCAAGCCCGAAATGAAGGTCGAGATCGAGGCTGACGCGCGCCTCCAGCGAGGGGGCGGCGCAGGATAGGCCGTGCTTGTCGCTCGGGCGCACGCCCTTCAGGCGGCGGGCCGGCTATGGCGCGACCACGATCTCGCCCTTCATGAACGGATGAAAGCGGCAGAAATAGTCGATTTTCCCCGGGCGAGCCAAGGTGACGCGCCCCACTCCATTCGCCGGTAAGACCACATCGAACTCCTTGTTGAGCGCGGTCGCCGAGTGCTCGACGATGTCCTTGTTCGTCCATTCAATCGTGTCGCCCACATGAGCCGAAATGTTCACCGGAGCGAACTTGAGATTCTGGATCGTGACGTGGATCGTCTCGCCCGCGATGGCGGGCGAGACGAAGGCCGCCGCGACGAAGACCGCAAGCGCGCCAATACCAACTTGCACCGCTCACTCCTACTTGAGCGACGCCGCGACTTGCTCGGCGTGCATCTCGTGGCCCTGAAAGATCTTGAGCCCGGTCTTGAGCAGATCCTTCAATTCCGGATTGGTCGCGTTCGGAATGAGGACCGTCTCGAGCGCGTTATCGACCGCCTTGTGATAGGCGACTTCGTTGTCGGCGTAGGCCTTGTCGAACTTCGCGCCGCTCAGTTTCTCGAGCTTTGCGCGCTCGGCGTCGGCCTGCTTGACGAGGGCCTTGCTGGTGTCGTTGTCCTCAGGCGTCACCTTGAGCTTCTTGACCAGCGCCAGCGCCTGATCGTTGACCGCGGTGTGGTCATGAACCATGTTCTGGGCGAAGTCTCGCACCTCCTTGTTCTTCGACTTCTGCAACGCGAGCTTGGCCGCCTTGATGTCGATCACGCCCGCGGTGTAGGCGATATGGGCGATCTCAGCGTCGTTGGGCTTGGCGCCTTGAGCCAGCGCCGGAAGGGATGTGAACGCCAGGGCAAAGGCCGCCGCGGCTCCGAGCAAGCGCATCGCTGTTCTCCATTGTCTCGCTGGCCGTCATCGGCCGGCGAAGCATTGGATGAGGACTGGCGCAAAAAGGTTCCCGGAAAAGTCAGGAAAGATTCAGGCGGCTCAGCACCCTTTGAGTGAGGCGCTCGCAACGGGCGCCGGCGAAGGGGAAGACATCGCCGACCACGGGTCCGATATGGCGCTCCATTTCCGCTCGCAGCAATGCGCGGGCGCGAAACAGCCTGGTCTTGACGGTCTGCGGCGGAATCTTGAACAAGTCCGCGGTTTCCGCGACGCTCATGCCTTCGACCAGCCGGGCGACGAGCACTTCCCGGAACGCCGACGGCAGCTTGTCGATAGCGCGCTCGAGAAGAGCGCGGATTTCGGTTTGGGCCATGGTCGTCTCGGGGTCGGGAACGCGATTGGCGTCGGGAAAGGGTATGATCTGAGCGTGAAGGGCCGGCGTGGTCGCGATAAGGCCGATGTCGATCGCGGGCTTGCGGCGCCTGATCAAGCCCAGCGCTTCGTTGATCACGATCCGGGCAAGCCAGGTGCCAAGGCGCGCTTGGCCGCGGAACCCGTCGAGAGCGGCGAAGGCGCGGACATAGGCTTCCTGCAGCACGTCCTCGGCGTCGGAATCGTTCCTGACGATCGCGCGAGCGATGCGGTAGAGCCGCTGGTTCTGCTGCTTGACGATCAGCCGGATCGCCTCGCGATCCTTTTGCCGCGCCCGCTCCAGGAGCCGGTCGTCATTGCTTCTCAGGTCGAGAACAGGCGCGGTCATTTCGCTCCTCAGGCGGAGGCGGTCCGAGGGTTGGATGCAAATCGGGGCGAAAGGTTCCCGAACTCGTGAAGAAGATCGCCTGTCGGTCGGGGCCTGCCCGGCCCGGCCCTCTTCTTAGGCGGGCTTCTTCACCCACAGAAGGCACCAGCCGGTCGGCGAAATCTCGCCGTCGACCAGCTTGCAGGAATTGGGGGCGACGAACTGGACGCAGCCGTCGCACTGGTGGCCGTCCTTCGGGGTGGTTTGATATTTCACCGCGGTCTGGGCCAGTTTCGCCTGCGCCTGGCGGGTCGTGAGCGCAAGGACGGGCGCGACGCCCGCGGCGGCGATCAGAACCGTGCGCCGGCTCAAGCCGGAAGCATTGCGAGTCTCATCCATGAGCGGCTCCTCCATCGGCAGGGTCCGGCAGCGCGGCGGCCTGCGCCGGAGGCGGTCCCTCCGGAGGAGCTTAGAATAATTCCAAACTGGCGCGCAATGAGGCGTGCGTCGCCTGCCGCCGGCTCCCGCGCGCCTATTTCATGCCCTTGTCGGTCAGCGTCTTGAGGAACGCGACCAGCGCGTCGATGTCGGCGTCGCTGAACCTGGGTTTCTGGCCCGGCCTTCGATCGTAGGGGACCTCTTCGGTATTCACATTGTCCTTCAAGGCGCCCGAAAGGTCGTTGAACTTGTCGGCTTCCCCGGTCTTGAGTTTCGGATACCAGCGCTGAGGATCGGTGTCGCGGGTGGCGTAGAAGGCGACGGCGTCGCGGAGCGAGGTGAAATAGGCGTTGTGGTAGTAGGCGCCGGCGACCGCGACATTGCGCAAGGTCGGAACCTTGAACTGGCCGCAGAGCGATTCGAGCTTGACGTCCTTCGGCAGGAAGGCGGCGATTCCCGGGCGTTTGCATAAGCCCAGATCGAACGTCGCAGGGTCGGCGTTGGCGGGGATCGCGGGATTGCGCGGCACGCCGAGCGCGTCATAGGTGAAGTCGGTGAAGATCCAGTCGGTCGGGTCCTTCGATTTCACCTCGCCGACGTGACAGGCGATGCAATTGCCTTGCTTCGGATTGGTGAACACTTCGAAGCCGCGCGCCTCCTCGGGGGTGAGCGTCGCCTTGCCGCGCAGGTAGTCGTCGAACTTGGAGGAGAACGGCGCGAACCGCTCGGTCGCTTCATAGGCGAAGAGCGCGCTCGACAGGTCGTTCATGGCCGTCTTCGGGTCGGCGAAGACGGCCTTGCCGAAGACCGCGGTCACGAGATCGGCGTAAGCGCCTGCCTTCACCTTCTCCACCACCACCTCGATCGAGGGATTGTTCATCTCGACCGGGTCGAGGAGCGGCGAGGCCGCCTGCTCGACGAGGTCGGAGGCGCGGCCGTCCCAGAACTGTCCGCCCTTGGCCTCCGCCGTCTCCTTGCCGTCGTCGACGTCCTTGGTGAGGCCGAAGGCGGGGCTGTAGGTCTTGTACATGATCGTCGGAACCTTGCGCCGTCCGACCTTGTCCGGCGAGCTGCCGGCGGCGATGCCCGGGATGGGCGATCCATTGTTCCCCTGGAAGGCGTGTTCGGGCGCATGGCACGAGGCGCAGGAGAGGCCGCGAGGCTCGGAAAGGTTGGCGTCCTCGAACACCCGCTTGCCGAGGAGCTGAAGGTCGGTGAGCCCCTTCTCGTCCGCCGGGGGAAGGGCCGCGCCCGGGGCCGCCGTCCCGGCCGCGGCCGCCGCCAGGCCGAGCGCGAGCGCGGCGTGAAGGAAGGCGAGGACGCGGCCTCCGCGCATGGGGAACCCCTGGAAACGAGGCGGGCTCAAAGCCCGCCGCCCCTGCGCAACTACTCGAGCCGCGGGAGCCTCACAACGAGGCGAGGCGCAGATTGGAACGCTTTCAATTTGGAAGACTTGCAATTTGAAAGAATTCCAAACCGCGCGGCCCGCGCCGCCCCGGGGTTTTGCGCTTAAACTCGCTTTCGCCGCCCCTATGTGATAGGCGGGCGCGCTTCTCCTGACCCCGCGAGACGCGGAGGGCGGGAAGCTTCGGTCCGAGCATCACGCATGAGCGACATCTTTCAGGAAGTTGACGAGGAAGTCCGGCGCGACAAGGCGGCGGAATTCTGGAAGAAATACCAGAACCTGATCCTGGCCGCGGCGGCGGTCGTCGTGCTCGCCTCGGCCGGCTTCCGCTATTGGCAATATGAGCGCGGCAAGGCCGCTGAGGCGGCCGGCGACCAGTTTCAGCAGGCGCTCGCGGCGCTCGAGGGCGGCAAGCTCGACGAGGCCAAGGCGGGTTTCGACACGATCGCCGCGAAGGGGCCGAGCGGCTATCGGGCGCTGGCCCAGATGGCCGCGGCCGGCGCCAGGGCGGCCAAAGACCCGCAGGGCGCGATCGCCGCTTTCGACGCCGTCGCAGGCGACGCCTCGATCGATCCGCTGTTGCGGGACGCCGCCCGCTTGCGCGCCGCGCTCCTCCGAGTCGACAGCGCGGGCGAGGCGCAGAAGGGCGAGGCGGAGCTGACCTCGCTTTCGGCCGGCAATGGGCCCTATCGGCGCGTCGCCGCGCTCGCTCTCGGGGCGCTCGCGCTCGAGCGCAAGGACTATGACGACGCCGCCAAGCAATTCGATCGGGTGATGGCCGACCCCGAAACCTCGCCCGACGAGCGGCAGGCGGCTGCCCGGTGGCTCGGCCTCGTCGCCTCGAACCGGTCGCCGCCGGCGAAGTAAAGCGCCGGCTGCGCCGGCTCAAACGACATGAGCGCCAAGGTCGCGATCATCGGCCGGCCGAACGTCGGCAAGTCGACTCTGTTCAACCGGCTGGTCGGGCGCAGGCTCGCGCTGGTCGACGATGAGCCGGGCGTCACGCGCGACCGCCGCGAGGGCGAGGCGAAGCTCGCCGATCTTTCCTTCACCATCGTCGACACCGCCGGCCTCGAAGAAGGCGATTCCGCTACGCTCGCGGGCCGCATGCGCGCGCAGACCGAGGCCGCGCTCATCGATTGCGACGCGGTTTTGTTCGTCGTCGACGCGCGCGCGGGGCTTACCGCCGCCGACCGGCATTTCGCGCGAAGCCTGCGCCGCGCCGGGAAGCCGATCATCGTCGTCGCCAACAAGGCGGAGAGCGCCGCCGGACGCGACGGGGCTTATGAGGCCTACAGCCTCGGCCTCGGCGACCCGATCGCCTTCTCCGCCGAGCACGGCGAGGGTTTGGGCGAACTCTACGATGCGCTGGCTGAAGTTCTGCCGCCCGGGGCGCGCGCCGGCGAGGACGAAGAAAGCGAGGCCGCGCCGCTCGTTCTGGGCGACGAGGAGGACGGCAGCGAGCTCGATCCGGCGAAGCCCCTGCGCATCGCGGTGCTCGGCCGGCCGAACGCGGGCAAGTCCACCCTCATCAACCGCATCCTGGGGGAGGATCGGCTCCTGACCGGCCCCGAGCCCGGCATCACCCGCGACTCGATCGGGCTTGACGCCGAGTGGCGGGGCAGGAAGCTCAAGATCTTCGACACCGCGGGCCTGCGCCGGAAGTCGCGGGTCATCGAGAAGGTGGAGAAGCTCGCCGTCGCCGACGCGCTCAGGGCGGTGCGCTTCGCCGAAGTCGTGGTGCTTCTGCTCGACGCCACGATCCCGTTCGAGAAGCAGGATCTGTCGATCGTCGATCTCGTCGAGCAGGAAGGGCGCTCGCTCGTCATCGGCCTCAACAAATGGGACCTCGTCGCCGACCAGCCCGGCCTGTTGAAGGAACTACGCGAAAAG
>DATNBG010000374.1:0-5315 GCA_035572075.1 Roseiarcus sp.
CGAGCCCCCAGAAGAGCCCGCGCCCGCGGATGTCGCCGACGTGGGGGTGCTGACCGAAGCGCTCGTTCAGGCGCCGCTCAAGCTTCAGGCCCATCGCCGCGACATTGGCGAGAAGCCCATCCCGCCGGATGACCTCCTGCACCGCCAGCGCCGCCGACGCGGCGATCGGATGACCCATGTAGGTGTGGCCGTGCTGGAAGGCGCCGGAGCCGTTGGCGAAGGCTTCGTAAATCCGCTTCGTCAGTATGACCGCGCCGATCGGCTGATAGCCGCCGCCGAGGCCCTTGGCCACAGTCATCAGATCGGGCGCGATCCCCTCCTGCTCGCAGGCGTGCAGCGTGCCGGTTCGACCCATGCCGCACATCACTTCGTCCAGAATGAGCAGGACGCCATAGCGGTCGCAGATCGCCCGGACGCGCTTGAAATAGTCGCCAGCCGCGGGGACCGCGCCCAGGGTCGCGCCCGCCACGGTCTCGGCTACGAACGCGATCACCCGGCCGGGGCCGATTTCGAGGATCCTGTCCTCGAGGGCCTGAGCCGCGCGGGCCGCGTAGTCCGCTTCGCTCTCGCCCTCCCGCTTGAGGCGATAGGCGTAGCAGGGGTCGATGTGATGGGTCTCGATCAGGAGCGGCTCGAATTGCGCCCGCCGCCACGCGTTTCCGCCGGCCGCGAGCGCGCCGAGGGTCGAGCCGTGATAGCTCTGGCGCCTGGCGATGATGGCGCGGCGCTCAGGCTCGCCGGTCTCGACGAAATACTGGCGCGCCATTTTCAGCGCCGCCTCGATCGCCTCCGAACCGCCGCTGGTGAGATAGACGTGGCTCATGCCCGGCGGAGCGTCCTCGATCAGGCGGTCGGCCAGGCGCTCGGCGGCTTCGGTGGTGAAAAAGGAGGTGTGCGCATAGGCGAGCGCGTCGAGCTGCCGGCGCATCGCGGCGAGCACGTCGGGATGCCCGTGGCCGAGGCACGAGACGGCCGCGCCTCCCGACGCGTCGAGGTAGCGCCGGCCCTTGCCATCGACGATCTCGACGCCGGAACCGGAAACCGCGACCGGCATGACAGCGTTCGCCGAGCGGTGCAGGATATGCGTCATGGGCGACAACAATGGCGAGTTGAGCGAGGGGCGGGTTCGGCCCAGTTTAGGCGCCGGAGAGGGCGGCGGAAAGGCGGCGGGCGGTGGTCGAAGCGCGCGGACGGGTCGTCCTGGCGGTTGCGCCCAATGGCGGGCGCAAGACGAAGGCCGACCATCCGGCGCTGCCCATGACCGCGGACGAACTCGCCCGCGACGCGGCCGAATGCCTCGAGCGCGGGGCCTCGATGATCCACCTGCACGTGCGCGATGCGGAAGGGCGCCACTGCCTCGACCCGGACGCCTACCGGGCGGCGATCGCGCGCATCTGCGAAGCGGTCGGCGACCGGCTGGTGATCCAGATCACCAGCGAATCGCTCGGCCTTTATTCGCCGGCCGAGCAGAGGGCCGCCGTGCTCGCAACCAACCCCGAAGCGGTGTCGCTGGCGCTGCGCGAGCTCGCGCCGGAGGGCGGCGACGACGAGGCCTTCTGCGCGTTCCTCGGCGAGCTGAAGCGGATGCGCATCCACCCGCAGATCATCCTTTACACGCCGGGCGAGGCGGAGCGCCTGGGGGCGATGGCCAGAGAGGGGCTGATCCCGTTCGACCGGCTCTCCGTCCTCTATGCGCTCGGGCGGTTCGCGCTCACCCGCACCGCGATCCCGCGCGACCTCCTGCCGTTCCTCGCGCCCGACATGCCCCGGTTCGACCGGTGGAGCGTGTGCGCGTTCGGGCGCCGCGAGGCCGCCTGCGTCACCGCCGCGGCGCTGCTCGGCGGTCACGCGCGGGTCGGCTTCGAGAACAATCTGGCGCTGCCCGACGGCGAGCCCGCCGCCTCGAACGGGGACCTCGTCGGCGCCGCGGCCCGGGCGCTCGACGCGGTCGGCCTCGAGACCGAGACGGCGGACGGCCTGAGGGAGGAGGTCGCCGCGGCGATGGGCTGGTGACGCCGAGCTTTGCGGATTTAGCATAGAACTAGCCAGATATGCACAAACAAATCCAAGCTAAACCAAGCAAAGTAGCTTGGAATTGCTTGTTTTAATTTGGTTTTAGTTGGTGGAATCGGGACTTTTCAATGGGTTATGACGGAAAAAATAAAAATTTTTTTCTTCCTCGCCGGCCTCCATCAGGAATGTCCAAAACGCATGGCTCGCGCTGACCGGCCACGAGTCGGCGCGGGCGCCGCCTTCAATTTCGCCAATAGGAATCACTCTGACAGAGATTCTGATTCTTGTAAAGGAATTGTCGGAAAAAAATTACGGCGACAGCATGCGGGGAATTGCCGGGATCGAATGGGGGCCACTGTCGCCGGTCTGCCGCCCGCCTCAGCCGAGATCGTCGACCGCGACCACGAATTGCTTGGCCGCGAGCTTCAGCCACCTGGCGTTGTTCGCCCGAAGCGCCTTGAGGCGTTGAGCGAGGGCCTCGGCGCCTTCCGCCGGCGCCGCCCTGAGCGCGTTCATGAGTCCCGACCATTCCTCGCCGCAGGCTTCGACATCGGGCCTCAGCTCCCGCGAAAAGATCCCATAGAACTTGTCGAGGCCGCTGATCCCCTGGCTCACCGCATCCCGTCCCAGCCGGTCGTAGCCCGCGACCACGGAGCGCCCGATTTCCGCGCATCGTTCGGGTGTCGGAGAATGGTATTTGATCTCCTGATACGACGGCTCCAGAATGTCCCAGCGCGCCCTGAACATCATCCGAACCAGCTTGACCAGCACGGCGAAGCTGTCCGGCATGCCGGCCGGCAAAGACCAGTCGAGCAAGGGACGCAGGCGGTCCTTGTCGACCGCGACAAAGATCAGGGCGAGTTCTTTCAGCACATCGTCGACGCTTCGCGCCCGGGCGATGACCGGGATGTAGAGCGTTCCCGAGGCAAGAAAGGGCGGGAGCGCCGGGGGCAGGGAACCGGCGGTCAGCGACGGGATCGCGCGCTCCAGCACCGATGGCCAATCCTCGTCGTTCCCGATCGAACGCCGGACCGCGGACCACGGAACGCTCGGCGTGTCGCTGAATCCAAGGAGCTGCATGCCATCGGCGTTGCCCTGGACCGTCGAGGCCTCGGGGTCGAACTGGCCGGCCGCGTCGTAGCGGACCGAAAGGACGATCCTCCATTCGTAAAACTGTTCCCTGAGCCTCGCTTGCGCGAATTTCTTCGCCAGCTGGCGCGCGACGTTTTGCGCCAGGCCATAGGTTTCCTCGGTGGGCAGGCCGACCTTGGGGTTGAGCGGCTTGTTGTCGGTGAAGGTTCCCTTGACGAACAGCTCGTCGATGAATTTCCCGATGCCGGCCTCATCGCCGTCATAGGCCTGGTAGGGCTGAAAGGGCGGCGGCGCGTTGGCGATGTCGGTGTTCTTGATGCACACGATCTTGCGCTTGCCGTCGTAAAACCGTCCCAGCTCATAGTTGCACCAGCTCATGTCCATGCTGGCGTGCGGGTAGAGCAGGAGAAAGATATCGGCGCTCCGGACGTTATCCTCGATCCATTGGCGCCAGTTGGTCGCCCCCTCCATTTCCTCGCTGATGCGGACGTCGAGCTGGGTCGACGGCTTGACCTCGAGCGCGTGGAGGGAGTTTTTGAGGCTGGCGGCGAGATCGATATATTTTGAATTGTGGCTGAGAAAAATCCGGACCATATCCACGGGCAATGTCCTCCCATGCAATCAGGCTTCACCGGCCGGCGGACACGATTTCGAGTGTGCAGGCGACGGCCGGTCGGGTTGAATTCAAATAACTGATTTAGCTAGCATTTAGCGGTTTTTATATATCAGAATCTGCCCGTTCCGCAAGGGTAGTTCTACCGACGGCGTTGGGCGAGACACGAGAGATGACCGAAGCGGCGAAAGACTGTTTTGGCTCCGATAGCTTACTGTTGGCGAACGGTTTGCACGGGTCGGGTTTTCGTCATGGCGGCCGTCGGGAATGAAAGGATCGATCAACCGGAATCCGCATCATTCCCTCAGCAGCTCGTTGATGCCGGTCTTGGCGCGGGTCTGGGCGTCGACGGTTTTCACGATCACCGCGCAAGAGAGCGAGGGGCCGGGCGAGCCGTCGGGCAGGGGCTTGCCGGGAAGCGAGCCCGGGACCACCACCGAATAGGGCGGGACATGACCGGCATGGACCTTGCCGGTCGCCCGGTCGACGATCCTGGTCGAAGCGGAGATGAACACCCCCATCGCCAGCACAGCCCCCTGGCCGACGATCACCCCCTCCACCACCTCCGAGCGAGCGCCGATGAAGCAATCGTCCTCGATGATGGTCGGGCTCGCCTGCAAGGGCTCGAGCACGCCGCCGATGCCGACGCCGCCGGAGAGATGCACGTTCCTGCCGATCTGCGCGCAGGAGCCGACCGTGACCCAGGTGTCGACCATGGTCTTTTCGCCGACATGGGCGCCGAGATTGACGAAGCTCGGCATCAGCACCACGTCGCGGTCGATGAACGCCGAGCGGCGCACGATCGCGCCGGGAACGGCGCGGAACCCCGCCTCCCTGAAACGGTTCTCGCCCCAGCCCTCGAATTTGGAGGGAATCTTGTCCCACCACGCGGCCTCGCCCGGGCCGCCCCCGATCAGCGCGTTGTCGTTGAGGCGGAAGGAGAGCAGCACCGCCTTCTTCAGCCACTGGTTGACCTTCCACGAATTCGGACCCGTCGCGCCGGGAAGCTTCTCCGCCACCCGGGCCTTGCCGCGGTCGAGGAGATCGAGCGCTGTCTCCACCGCGTCGCGCACCTCGCCCTTGGTCGCGGGCGTGATTCTGGCGCGGTCCTCGAAGGCCTTGTCGATCAGCGTCTCAAGGCGGGCGTCGGTCATTGGGGCTGTCCTGAAACGGAAAGGGGCGACGTTTCCAATGGGGCAGGGTGGGTTGTCAATGGCGAGAGGGAACGCCCCGGGCGGCCTATTCGACCGTCACTTCCGTCTTCACCGAATTGGCGATGAAGCAGATGTCGTGCGCCTCATGGTGCAGGCGATCGAGTTCCTCTTTGTTCGGAGCGGCGCCCGCCCACTCGATCTTCGGCCGCAGCGTGACCTTGGTCACCGCGATTCGCCGGGGCGCGATCTCGGCGGTCACGCCTTCCGCGTGATCGCCATAGGCCTTGACCGCGAAGCCGGCGACCCGCGCCACGTGCAGGAACGACAGCATGTGGCAGCTCGACAGCGCCGCCACCAGCATTTCCTCCGGATCGACCGCGGCTTCGACCGCCCATTTTCCCACGACATGAGGAGAAGCGGACGCAGGAACCTCCGTCCCGCCG
>DATNBG010000375.1:0-2375 GCA_035572075.1 Roseiarcus sp.
CGTCTCCGGGACGTAGCAATTGGCGAAGCCTCGGCAGAAAAAGCCCGGCGGCTTCGCGCAAGCGCTACGCCCGGCGATCACGCCGCGGCGGCGGCGAGGCCTGCGAACAATGCGGCGTGATCTGGATTCCGGAGATCTCGCCGGTCGAACCGCTTGGCGACGCGCTCAAGCGCTGGCCGGCCGATCGGCTGCTCGTCTTCTGCGACGAGGAGGCGAAACCGGCAAACCCGCTCGACGCCCTGTCGCGCACGGAGAGAGGCGGAGGCGTGGGATTGTTGATTGGACCGGAAGGCGGCTTCACCGATGACGAGCGCGCGGCGATCCTTTCGCTTCCGCGCGTCCTTCGCTTGAGCCTGGGCCCGCGCATCCTGCGCGCGGACACCGCCGCGGTCGCGGCGCTGGCGCTGATCCAGGCGACGGTGGGCGACTGGCCGAAAAGGCGTTCCCGACCATAATCAGCGCGGCGACCGCGGCGGCGCGAGCTCGTGAATCCTTGTCAGCAAGGACCTGAAGCAGGCTGTTTCCAAGGATCGGAAACAGACTGGTCCCACAGACAACCCCAATTGTTCCAGACTTTGTCGCTCGAAGGGCTCGGGGGCGCCAAAGCAGGCGCCTCCGACGTTAGCCTTGACGTTGCGGACCGCATCGCCTGGGCCGCGTCAGCGGCGAGGGGGGAGGCGAGACGGGAGCTCGCGGGCGACCCCAAAAAGTCGAACGACTCAAAGAAGTCGTTGATGGCCCATACGGCATTGGCGAACTTGCTCCGCCTGGTGACCTCGGGGGACAGAAAGTAAAAGGCCGACGCGACGGCGGAGTGCGGAACGCTAATGACGTCCCCGAAGGCGTCATAGGGCGAGACGCCGCCCGCTCCTGGAGCCAAAGCAATCGCCTCCGCGAGCGCCGACGGATTTCCGACCAGAGCCGCCGGCATCTCCTTCCGGTCGAAGACGAGGGCGAGGTTGGGATGGCCGCCGTCGCCGCCGAACCGGAACAGGATGACGCTTGCTGCGGCGTCGTCCTCAGCAGCCTGCCCGCCAGCCAGATCGATTGGGTAGACGTCCGCGCGCGCGCCGGTTGCCGCCGCCATCGCGACCACGCTGGCGACAAGGGCCCATCTTGCGACATGAACCAGCCATCCAGGCCCGCGTTTCGGCGCCGTCAAGTGCGATCGTTCCCGTGGGTGGCGCGGGCTTGCCGCCCCAGGCTGGCTGCGGCGGCTTTGGCGCGAGGTTTGCCCACTCGGCGGCATGGCGCTGGCGTGAGCCAAAATTTTACGTCAAAGAATGCCTTATCAGGCCGGACATAAAACGCATAGGCGCCTCGGCCTTCCCGTCTCCGGGACGTAGCAATTGGCGAAGCCTCGGCAGAAAAAGCCCGGCGGCTTCGCGCAAGCGCTACGCCCGGCGATCACGCCGCGGCGGCGGCGCTATTCCTTCTGGTCGAAGCCCCGCCCGCGCCCCGCGTAGGGGAGGCTGCGCGGGGCCAGGTTCGCATCCGCTAGAACACAGCCTCCTCGAATGCGGGCTCGACCGAGCGGCCCCAGGGGCCCTCGTAAAGCTCGATCCAATGCCGCGCCGGCTCGCGGCCGCTTTCCGCGATCGCTTCGAGCGGGCGAAGGTGGATGGTCTCGTCCTCGCCCTTGCCGTTCACCCGCGCGCGCCGCTTCAAGCCCGCGTGGGCGATCGCCAGCATGTCGAGGGCGATCGCGCGCAGGCTCCGGCCGCGGACCTCGGCGGCAAGGCCAATGAGCGGAACGTCGTCGCGCAGCTTCTGCCGGTCTTCGGCAGTCCAACCTTGGGTCAGCGCCTCAGCGGCCGAAAGCGCGTCCGGATCGTAGTAAAGGCCGGCCATCAAGGCCGAGAGGGCGACGATGCGCTCGGGCGGGCCGACATCGGCGCCGCGCATTTCGAGAAAGCGCTTGAGCCTGACCTCGGGGAAGATCGACGACAGGTGGTTCGCCCAGTCGGCGATGGTGGCGCGCTCGGCCGGCGCTTGCGCGAGGCGCCCCGCGAGCAGATCGCGAAAACTCGCTCCCGCAGCGTCAATGTAGCGGTCGCCGCGCTTGACGAAATAGAGCGGCACGTCGAGCGCGTAGTCGACATAGCGCTCGAATCCCATGCCCGCCTCGAAGGCGAAGGGCAGCATGCCCGTGCGGTCCGGGTCGGTGTGGCGCCAGATCTCCGAGCGGGCGGACAGGCATCCGTTGAGCTTGCCGTCGGTGAACGGCGAATTGGCGAAGAGCGCGGTGATCGCCGGCTGGAGCGCGAGGCCGACGCGCATTTTCGTCACCATGTCCCGTTCGCTGGCAAAGTCGAGATTGGCCTGGACGGTCGCGGTACGAAACATCATGTCGAGGCCGCGGGTCCCGACTTTTG
>DATNBG010000376.1:0-4079 GCA_035572075.1 Roseiarcus sp.
CGGCGGGTCGGCGTGTCGGCCACCGCGGCTTATCGCCATTTCGCCAGCAAGGACGATCTCCTGGCTTCCGTCGCGGCGGAGGGTTTCCGCGAGCTTGCCGCGGCGATGGAGCGCGCGACCCGCGGAGCCACGCCGCTCACCCGCGCGGGCCTGGCCTATATCGAGTTCGCCCACCATAGCCCCGGCCTCTTCCGCCTCATGTTCGGGCCCATTCTCGCCGGCCGGGCGAATTATCCGCCGCTCCAGGCGGCGAGCGCGAGGGTCGAAGCGCTGCTGCTCCGCGGCGTCGCCGACCTCGACCAGCGGCCGCTCGACGACAACCTCGCCGCCACGGCGGCGTGGAGCCTCGTCCACGGACTATCGTATCTGATGGTCGACGGCTTCATCCCCGCGACGCGAGCCATATCCCAGGCCGAAGAGATCCTGGCCAAGATCCGATTGCCGAGGCCGGCGGCTTCAGGCCCGGCCCGGTGACGTGGCGCTGGCGGTCATGGGCCGCCGGGCGCCCGCTTCCCCGGCGCGCGCTCCCTGCGTATAGACTGTTCGACTGATTTCCCCCCTTGCCTTCGACCCCCATGCCCCTGACCGTCGCCGTGCAGATGGACCCGATCGAGCGCATCCGCATCGCCGGCGACTCGACTTTCGCGCTTCTCCTCGAGGCGCAGGCGCGCGGCCATCGCCTCCTCCACTACACGCCCGATCGTCTCCGGCTGAACGGCAAGCGGGTGGAGGCGATGGCCGAGCCGCTGACGGTCAAGGACGTCCAGGGCGACCACGCGCGCTTGAGCGAAGCGCGCCTCGTCGATCTGTCGACGGTCGACGTCGTGCTGCTCAGGCAGGACCCGCCGTTCGATCTCGCCTATATCGCGACGACCCATCTGCTCGAGCGGGTCCTGCCGAAGGTGCTGGTGGTCAACGACCCGCGGGGGGTGCGCGATTCGCCGGAAAAACTGTTCGTGATGGATTTCCCCGAACTCATGCCGCCGACCCTGATCGCCCGGGACAAGGAGGGAATCGAAAAGTTCCGCGCCGAGCACGGCGAAGTGGTGATGAAGCCGCTCTACGGCTTCGGCGGCGGTTCGGTGTTCAAGGTCGGCGTCAAGGACCCGAATTTCGGCTCGCTGTTCGACCTGTTCAGGACGAGCTTTCGGGAACCCTGGGTGATCCAGAAGTTCGTGCCCGCGGTGGCGAATGGGGACAAGCGGATCATCCTCGTCGACGGCGAGGCGAAGGGCGCGGTCAATCGCGTGCCCGCGGCCGACGACATCCGCTCCAACATGGCGCGCGGCGGGGCGGCAAAGGGGACTGAACTCACTCCGCGCGAGCGCGAAATCTGCTCGACGATCGGGCCTGAGCTGAGACGGCGCGGGCTTCTGTTCGCCGGCATCGATGTGATCGGCGACTATCTCACTGAAATCAACGTCACCTCGCCGACCGGAATCCGCGCCATCAAGACGCTTGGCGGCCCCGATCTCGCCGTTTCGATCTGGGACGCCATCGAGGCGAAGCGAGCCAGAGCTTAGCCGGCCCTGCTATCGCGCCCTGGAACGGCACGGTCTTAGATGACGAGCCAACCCGGCCGTTTGTCATCCCCGCGAATGTGGGGATCCAGAGCCTCGGGAAAGCCCGTCTGGATGCCCGCTTTCGCGGGCATGACAGGCGACGGTTCACGGCTGACCTCAGCTTATCCGGGAGCGCTTCCTTGATTTCGGGCCGCTCTCGCGAAAAACCGGCTTCCCCTTTTTCGCCGCCCGCTCTACGGGAATGGACCTTAGGATGTCAGACGCCCAAGCTCCTCCGGTGGAACGGCCCTCTCGCGCCCCGCGCGCTGCGGCGCCGGCGCGGCGGGGAATCGACCGGGCCGAGCTCCTCAACCGCCTGGCGGGGCTCCATGAGCGCCACGGCGGCGACGAGCCGGCGTTCCGCCGCGCCGCCATCGAGGCGCTGCAGGCGGCGCTCGCCGCGGCGCGAGAGGAAGCGCGCGAGGCGCTCATCGAAGGGGGAACCGGCCGGGCCTGCGCCGAGCGGCTCAGCGCCGACACCGACGAACTCCTGCGCGCCGCGCTCGAAATGGCTCTGCGCTGGCTTAAAGTCGCGCCGTCGCGCGAGGCGCCGACGATTGTCGCCGTCGGCGGCTATGGGCGGGGCGCGCTCGCGCCCTATTCGGACGTCGACCTCCTGTTCCTGATGCCTGACAAGGCGGCCCCCGGCGTCGAAAAGACCGTCGAGGCGCTGCTCTACGTGCTCTGGGATTTGAAGCTCAAGGTCGGCCACGCGACGCGCACCATCGACGAATGCTTGAGACAGGCGCGCGCCGACATGACCATCCGCACCACGCTGATCGAGGCGCGGTTCATCGCCGGCGACGAGGCGCTGTTCGAGAGGCTGAGAACCCGTTTCGACAAGGAAATCGTCGCCAAAACGGCGGCCGAATTCGTCGGCGCCAAGCTCGCCGAACGCGACGCCAGGGTGCGGCGCGCTGGGGCGTCGCGCTACCTGGTCGAGCCCAACGTCAAGGAGGGCAAGGGGGGATTGCGAGATCTCAACACGCTCTTCTGGATCGCCAAATACGTCTACCGCGTCCGCGACGCCCACGACCTCGTCGCCGCGGGGCTGTTCTCGCCGCGCGAGTTCGCGCTCTTCCGCCGCTGCGAGGAATTCCTCTTAAGCGTGCGCTGCCGGCTCCACTTTCTCGCCGGGCGGGCCGAGGAGCGCCTAAGCTTCGACGTCCAGCGGCCGATCGCCCGCGAGCTCGGCTATTCGAACCGCAAGGGGCAGATCGAGGTCGAGCGGTTCATGAAGCACTATTTCCTCATCGCCAAGGACGTCGGCGATCTGACCGCGATCGTGTGCGCCGCGCTCGAGGACCGGCACGCCAAACGGACGCCCGCGTTCGGGCGCCTGGTCGGGCGCCTGCGCCGCCGCGCCCGCGCGATCGCGGAGGCTAAGGATTTCAGGGTCGACAACGATCGCGTCAACGTCATCCGCGTCGACGCCTTCGAGCGCGATCCAGTCAACCTCATTCGGCTCTTCTGGATCGCCGACCGGTCGAACCTGACCATCCACCCCGACGCGACGCGCCTCGTGACCCGGTCGTTGAAGCGCATCGACGCAAAGTTGCGCGAGGACAAAGAGGCGAACCGCCTGTTTCTCGAGACGCTGACCTCGACCAACGCGCCGGAGATCGCGCTGAGACGCATGAACGAAGCCGGCGTGCTTGGCCGGTTCATTCCCGAGTTCGGCCGCGTCGTCGGCATGATGCAATTCTCGATGTACCACCACTACACGGTCGACGAGCATCTCATTCGCGCCGTCGGCGAACTCAGCGCCATCGAAGCAGGACGGCTCAAGGAGGACCTGCCGCTCGCGACCCAGATCATGGGCCATGTCTCCCATCGCACCGAGCTTTATCTCGCGACCTTCCTTCATGACATCGCCAAGGGGCGCGAGGCCGATCACTCGCTCGCCGGCGCCGAGACGGCGCGCGCTTTATGTCCGCGTCTCGGGCTCTCGGCCGCTGGCGCCGAACGGGTGGCGTGGCTGATCGAACAGCATCTGACCATGTCCAACATGGCGCAGGGGCGGGACCTGTTCGACCCGAAGACCTCCGAAGCGCTCTCCGCGATCGTGCAGACACAAGAGCGCCTGAAAATGCTGCTGGCGCTGACTGAAGCCGACATCCGGGCGGTGGGGCCCGGCGTATGGAACGGCTGGAAGGGCCAGCTTCTGCGCACGCTCTACTGGGAGACCGAGGTCGTGCTCGGCGGCGGACATTCGGCGATTCCCCGCAAGGCGCGGGTCAAAGCGGCGCAAGAGACTTTACGCCGCCTGCTTCCCGGCTGGTCCGAGGCCGAGTTCGAGGCTTACGCGCGGCGCCACTATCCGGCCTACTGGCTCAAGGTCGAGCCCGCCCGGCAGGCGGCCCACGCCAGATTGCTGCGGGCGATGGCTGCTGAAACCCGGGCCGCCGGAACCCGCTCGCTGGCGACGGAGGTCGCGACCGACGCCTTTCATGGGGTGACCGCGGTGACCGTGGTCGCGCCCGACCATCCGCGGCTCCTGACCGGCATCGCCGGCGC
>DATNBG010000377.1:0-4130 GCA_035572075.1 Roseiarcus sp.
GAAGCCGCGAACGGCTTTTCGATGAGGATATCGACGCCGAGCGCGGCGACTTCTTCGACCGCCTCGGCATGACGGGCGGTCGCCGGACAGAGGATGGCGAGATCGGGACGCGTCTTAAGCACGCATTGCGCAACGTCGGTGAACACGCGCTCCGGGGGAATGGCGAAATTGGCGATCGCGTCCGCCATCCGCGCTTCGTTTTCGTCGCAGACGCCGGCGATCTCGGCGTTCGCGTGCTCATGGACCTCGCGCAAAAGGTCGCCCATGTGCATATGCTCGAAACTGACGCCCACGACCCGCCATTTGCGCATCTCAAAATCCTCCGCGGGCGCGAGGCTCACCCCAGTCCGCCGAACACGAACTGCGCGTAGTCGATCAGGGCGCCGGTCATCGGCTCCGAGGCGTCCGACAAAAGAAACAGCGCAAGCCGCGCGACGTCGTCGGGGGTCATCATGCGCTTGAACGGCATGGTCGCGGCGGTTTCGGCGAGCCATCCCTCGCCCTTGCCGAGCGTGACCGCCTGCATATGCCGCTCGGCCGGCGTGTCGACCCAGCCAAGAATGATTCCGTTCGCGCGGATGCGGTCGAACCGGTGGGCGTGCGCCGTATTCTTGGTGAGCCCGGCCAGCGCCGACTTCGAGGCGCCGTAGACGGCAAGCTCCGCCGCGCCGCCGCGCGCGTGCACGGAGAGGATGTTGACGATCGAGCCCGGCGCGCCGCGCACGCGCAGGTGGTTGACGAGCCTCTGCATGAGAAAGAACGGGGCGCGCGCATTGACCGCGAACATGCGCTCCCAGAGCCTCGCATCCGCATCCTTGAGCGCTCCCCGGTCGGTGAGCGCGGCGGAATTGACCAGGGCGTCGACCCGGCCGAACCGTTCGAGCGCCGCATCGAAGATGAGGTCCGGCGCGTAGGCGTCCTCGAGATCGGCCTTGACGAACAAAGCTGGCGCCCCGCTTCGCTCGACATGAGCGGCCGCGGCCGCGCCCTTGGCCGCGTCCCTGCCGGTCAGGAGGACGCCTTCGGCCCCGGCCCGCGCAGCCGCTTCCGCGATGCTTAAGCCCACGCCCTGGCTCGACCCGGTCACCACAACCACCCGTCCCTTCATGGCGTCCCCTTTGACAAAGGACGTTTCTTTGCCAGTATCGACCGCGCAGCACAATGTTTGCGTGACCGGCGAAGGAAGAGGAACGCGATGCGGACGATCAAGGGCCCGGGCCTGTTTCTTGCCCAGTTCGCAACCGACAAGCCGCCGCACAACACGCTCCCGGGCATCGCGCGATGGGCCAAGGATTACGGATACAAGGCCATTCAGATTCCCGCCTGGGACAAACGTCTCTTTGATATCGACAAGGCGTACGACAGCGAAACCTACTGCGACGAGATCAAGGGAACGCTGGCCGACATCGGCATCGCGATCAGCGAATTAGCCACGCACTCGCTGGGCGATCTGGTTTCGAACCACCCGGCCTACGATCTGATGCTTGATCGAAATGCCCCTTTGGAGGTCCGCGGCAATCCTGAGAAACGCCGCCATTGGGCGGCTGATCAGGTCCGCAAAGTGGCCAGGGTCTCGCGCCGGCTCGGGCTGACCGAGCATGTCACCTTCTCGGGCTCTCTCGCCTGGCCTTATTTCTATCCTTATCCGCAGCGACCGACTGGTCTCATCGAGGATTGCTTCGCCGAACAGGCGCGCCGCTGGAAGCCGATCCTCGACGTCCATGACGAGAATGGCGTCGATCTTTGCTTTGAGATCCATCCGTTCGAAGACATCTTCGACGGCGAGACGTTCGATATGTTCCTGGATGCGGTCGGCGGCCACAAGCGCTGCAACATCAATTACGACGCCAGCCACTACATCAAACAGTGCATGGACTATCTCGGCTTCATCGACCTCTATCACGACCGAATCAAGATGTTCCACGTCAAGGACGCCGAGTTCAATCCGACGGCGAAGCAGGGTGTGTATGGCGGCTACAAGGGTTGGGTCGAGCGCGCCGGGCGCGACCGCTCGCTCGGCGACGGCCAGGTTAATTTCAAGGCGATCTTTTCCAAGCTAACGGCCTATGATTTCGCCGGCTGGGCGGTCTACGAATGGGAAGACCCTCTGCAGCATCCGGAAGAGGCGGCGCGCAAAGGGGCCCAGTTCATCGCCGACCACATCATCAAAGTCACCGATCGCGATTTCGGCGACTATCTCGCGACCGGCGTCGATCGCGCGACCAACCTCAAGCTCCTCGGCGTCAAAGGCTAATCGCGCGAACCCGCCGCGAGGCTGAGGAACGCGTGCCGGTCCCGCCATTCCTCCGGCCCCGCCCTGGGCGGCGTGTCAAGCATCATCACTCGCGCGCCCGCGTCGCGGTAGGACGGCCAGCGCGGAAGGCCCGCGCCATTCGGATCGCCGCTCACGACGAAGTTGACCCAGTAGCTCGACGCGAGCTTCGCCAGATCGCGATCGGCGTCCTCGATCACCCACGGAAAGGCGTGGAGATTGTCGAACACATAGAGGATTTCGCCGGCATGAAAGGCGCCGGCGTCGCGGCTCGACCGCTCGCCGAACCAGCCCTGCGGCGTGAGCGGGCAGCGGTCGAACCGGAAGCGAAAAATGGCGGCGCGGCCGGTTTGCTTCTGCGCCTCGATCCAGGCCCAGGTCGGGTGGATGATGACGAGGTCGCCGCCGAGCGCGCGGGCGGAAGCCGCGTCCGTCTCCGGCGATCCGGCGGGATAGAGCTCGAGCGCCGCTTGCGTCCGCTCACCGAAGCGTGCGCGGACAAGTTCGGCGAAGGGACGCTTCGCATCGTCGCCCTGAAGAAGGGTGAAGTTGAAGCCCTCGTCCTTGTTCCAGCCCGCCATCAGCGGCACGTCGCTCTGCTCACCGCGTGCGAAAATCTCGGCGGGCGGGCGCGGCAGAAACCAGCCATCGACGATCGGACGGAAGCCGAGCCCCGGCGCGGCCTTCAGGATCGCCTCAGCCGGGGCGGCGCGCAGTTCGGCGAGCGAGCCAACGCCAACCTTGCGCATGAAATCGAGACCGGCCGCCTCGGCTTCAGTCAGTCGCGCGGGCCTGCGGCTCGGCGAAGCGAACATCGCTCCGCTCTCGCCGATGACGCCGCGAAACAGCCCCTTCGCGAGCGGCGACGCCATCAGCGCCGACGCCGCTTCCGAGCCCGCGGATTCGCCAGCGATCGTGACTTTGTCCTTGTCTCCACCGAAAGCGGCGATGTTGCGCTTGACCCATTTCAGCGCCGCGACGAGGTCGAGCAGGCCATAGTTCCCGGACGCGGCATGGTCCGACTCGGCGCTGAGTTCGGGATGGGCGAGAAAGCCCAGCGCGTTCAGCCGGTGGTTGACGGTGACCACAATGATCCCGCGCGCGGCGAGGCGCGCGCCGTCGTAGCGTGGCTCGGCGCCGGAGCCGACGACAAAGCCGCCGCCATGAATCCAGACCATGACCGGCAGACGCGAGCTTGCGCCCGGCGGGGCGAGCGTCCACACGTTGAGATAGAGGCAATCCTCGGAGACCGGGCCCTTGCTGAGGTCGATGTCGTCCCACACCACGCCCTGGATGGAATGGGACCCGAAGGCATGTGGCGGCCGCGCGCCAGTCCAGGGCGCGACCGGCTCGGGCGGGCGCCAGCGCAAGCGCCCGAGCGGCGGCGCGGCATACGGAATCCCTTTGTAGGCGCGAACGCCGCCCGCATCCGGCTCAGGAACCGCAAGCGCGCCGTTCTCGATGGACAGGCTCTTCGTCATCAGGCGCAACCTCCGGGCGTCTTTGCTTGTCGGCGCATCGGCATTTCATCGAGGCCCGCGAAGCGCGCCTTCGAGCCGAGCGTCTCCTCGATGCGCAAGGCCTCGTTCCATTTCGCCATCCGTTCCGAGCGGGCGAACGAGCCGACCTTGAGCTGGCCCGCGCCCCAGCCGATCGCGAGATGAACGATCGACATGTCCTCGGTCTCTCCCGAGCGCGCCGAGACGATCGTGCCGAAACCCGCGCGGCGAGCCTCGTCGCACGCGGCCCTGGCCTCGCTCACCGTTCCCGCCTGGTTCACCTTGATCAGCGCGGCGTTGACGCTTCGGCGGCGCGCGGCTTCGCGCACGCGGCTCGCGCTGGTGACGAGATAATCGTC
>DATNBG010000378.1:0-5267 GCA_035572075.1 Roseiarcus sp.
GCGTCGCGAAGCGCAGGAGCCGCGCCGCGGGATGGAAAACGATCCGGGTTCCGGGCAGGCCATCGGGCGTGAGCGCGGCGAGTTCGCTGACCGTCGCGACCTCCGCGTCCTCGGCATGGTAGGCCTCGACCCAGGCGTTCTCGAGCCGCGCCACGTCGGCGAGAAGGGGCTCTGCTCCATCCCAGCCGGCGATGAACTCCGGGAACTCCCCGCCATAGGCGATCATCACCGGCGAGCGCGGCTTGTGAGCGCGGACGAACGCGCGCGCCATGGCGCGGAACGCCTCCTCGCCCGCGATCCGGCGCGAGACGGGATAGCGCGCTTCGATCGCGCCGATCAGCCCGGCCGCGACATTGTTGCGGTAGACCGAGAACCGTCGCCTGTCGGGCGCGCCGAGGCGCCCGCGGGTCGCCGCCGGGGGCGGCGCCGAAGGATCGCCGAGCGCCGCCGCGAAAGCGGCGATCGCCGCCTCAAACGGCGTTGGCGCGCTCAAGGATGGTCTCCGTATTCAAGGCGATCGCGGCCTCCGCCCGGCGCGCCTCGGCAAGCAGCGCCGGGAAGGCCGGCAGATCGTTGTCCCATTCGATCAGCGTCGGCTTCGCCCCCAGCCGGCGGATCGCCGCGGCGTAGAGCGACCAGACGGCGTCGCGAACCGGCGAATCATGGGCGTCGATCAGAAGCGGCAGGCCCGCGTCGTCCGTGTCCTCGGCAAAGCCCGCGAGGTGGATTTCGCCGACCGCAGACAACGGAAAATCGGCGAGATAACGATGAGGGTCGAACCCGTGATTGGTCGCGCTGACGAACACGTTGTTCAAGTCGAGCAGGAGCCCGCAGCCGGCGCGGCGCGCGATCTCGCGCAAGAAATCCGTCTCCGCCCAGTCGCTTTCGGCGAACACGACATAGGTCGAGGGGTTTTCGAGGAGGATGGGGCGACGAAGCGCGTTCTGCGTCTCGTCGATATGCTCGGTGACGCGCGCGAGCGTCTCGTTGGTGTAGGGCAGGGGGAGGAGATCGTTGAGGAACGCGCCCTCATGGGTCGACCAGGCGAGGTGCTCGGAGACCAGCGCCGGCTCAAAGCGCCTCGCGGCCGCCGCGAGCCGTTCGAGATGGGTCTCATCGAGCGGGCCGGGCGAGCCGATCGACAGGCCGACCCCGTGCAACGACAGCGGATAGCGTTCCCGGACCCAGTCGAGGCGGCGATGCGGGGCGCCGCCCGCGCCCATGGTGTTCTCCGCGTGGACCTCGAAAAACCCGAGCTTTGGCGCCGCGTCGGCGATCGCCTCGAAATGCTCGGCCTTGAAGGAGACGCCGACGCTTGGCGCGGCGAGGCCCCACGGAGGACGGCGATCGGCGGCGGGCATGGGCGTCTCTCCGGGGCCTCGTTTCGGCCATTTCGCTGGCGCGGCGGGGCATGTTACATCCGGGCGCCCCGTCCGTTCCGAGCAAAATAGCCTCCCGGACCTGTAACCGCGGACGAAACGAAACGAAACTATGAAAGCCCAGTCCGCGGAGGGTCCTCCGGACGATCCCTGGTCCCGCATGATGAGGGCCTCGATCGGGGGCGACGAGGGGGCGTACCGGCGGCTCCTCGAGGACATCGGCCGGTCGGTGCGGGCGATGGCGCGCAACGCTTTCGCGCGCGCCAGAGGCGGCGACGCCGATATCGAGGATGCGGTGCAGGAGACCCTGTTGGCGATCCATCTCAAGCGCCATACTTGGGATTCCGGGCAGCCGCTCGCGCCCTGGGTCTACGCGGTGGCGCGGCACAAGATCATTGACGCGCTGCGGCGCCGCGGCCGGCGGCGGGCCGAGCCGATCGAGGATTTCGAGGCCTTCCTGGCCGCGCCGGAAGCCGAGGATCCGCACGCGCTGAGCGACGCGCGCAAGCTTCTCATGACGCTCAACCCGCGCCAGCGCGACATCGTGACCTCGATCTCGCTCGACGGCCAGTCGATCGCGGCGACCGCAAAACGCCTCGAAATGTCCGAGGTCGCGGTGAGGGTGGCGCTCCATCGGGCGTTGAAAGCGCTGGGCGCGGCCTGGCGGAGGTCGGTGACGTGAAAACGTCGGAATTCATCGCCGCGCTCGCCGCCGACCCGGTTCCGGAGCCCGTCCGGCTCGGCCGGCGGGTGGCGGCCGCCATCGCGCTCGGACTGGTCGTGAGCCTGACGATCTTCGCGCTCCTCACGGAGCCGAGACCGGATATCGCCGAGGCCGCCCGGACCCCGCGCTTCCTGCTGAAGTTCGTCGACGCCTTCGCCTTCGCCTTGCCGTCGCTTCTGCTGACGCTCAGGCTCGCCCGCCCGGACGCCAGGCCGGACGCGATCGCGCTGTGGCTGATCGCGCCGTTCGTCCTGCTCGGCGCAGGCGTGATCGTGGAATTGACGGTTGTTCCGCAGGATGAGTGGCTGACCCGGCTCATCGGCGACAATTCGATGCACTGCATGGGGATGATTCCGACGCTGGCCGCGCCCATCCTCGCGGGCCTGATCATTGCGCTCAGGCCGGGCGCGCCGCTCCATCCCGCCTTGACCGGCGCCATGGCCGGCGCCGCCTCCGCCGGGATCGCGGCGCTGATCTATGCGCCGTCCTGCGCCGACGATTCGCCCTTGTTCGTCGCGACCTGGTATCCGCTCGCCACCCTCATTTGCATTGGCGTGGGCGCGCTGGCCGGACGGCGGTTTCTTTCCTGGTGAGGGGGCGAGCCCTACTTCTTGACTAGCGGATCGAGGATCGCCTTGAGCTGGTCGAGGCTCAGCTCGCCGCCATAGACCTTGCCGTCGATGACGAAGGTCGGCGTGCCGTTCATCTTGATCTCGTCGGTCGCCCGCTTGCCGATGGCGACGATTGCGTCGGCTTTCTTTTGATCCTTGAGGCACGCCATCGCCTGATCGTGGGTGAGGCCGGCCGGGCGCATGGCGGCGATCAGGGGTTCGAGCGGCTTGTCGGCGAAAGCCCACTTGTCCTGCTCGGCGAACAGGAGCTCGATGGCGGCGAACGCCTTGTCGTCGCCGATGCAGCGCGCCAGCACGAAAGCCGCGACGTCGAGGGCGTTGCGCGGGAACTCGCGGAAGATGTACCGGACCTTGCCGGTGTCGATGTAGTCTTTCTTCAGCTCGGGAAAGACCTCGCGGCTGAAGGTCGCGCAATGGGGGCAGGTCAGCGAGCCGTACTCGACGACCGGCACGCCCGAGGCGTCGCCCACCGACAGTTCCGGCAACGGGCCGGGCTTGAGGACAGTGGCCATGTCGACGGTCCGGTCGGGCTCCGGCGCCGCAGTGGCGGCGAGGGCGCCATGCGCCGCGAGCGCCGAAACGGAAAGGACGGCGGCGAAGGCAAGCCGGCGAAGCGGGAAGGCCAAGTCAGGCTCCTGATGGCGAGAGAACGGCAGGGACAATGTACAAATGCGCATAAAGCGCCGCGAGCGGCAAGTCCGCCGTTCCAGCCGAGGCCGCGACAGCCTCAATAAGCGCGTTGTCGGCCTGCAACGAGGCTTGGCGCGTCTCAAGCGGAATGTTAGTTCCCCCGCCAGCAATTCGAGCGTCGAGCAGGAGCGGGCGATGGAATACCGGCAGCTTGGCAATTCCGGCCTTAAAGTCTCTGTCCTGACCATGGGCGCGATGACCTTCGGCGGCAAGGGGGACTTCGCCAAGGTCGGCAACCTTCAGCTAAACGACGTGCGCAGGCTGATCGACATCGTCGCCGACGCCGGCGTCAATCTGATCGACACGGCAAACGTCTATTCCGCCGGCGCCTCGGAGGAATTGATCGGCGAGGCGATGGGCGCGAAACGAAAGCCCGGCATGCTGATCGCGACCAAGGCTCGCTATCCGATGGGAGAGGGGCCCAACGACCGCGGCCTCTCCCGCTGGCATCTGATCCGCGAATGCGAGGCGAGCTTGAAGCGCCTCAGGACCGATGTCATCGACCTCTATCAGGTTCATCAGTGGGACGGCTTGACCCCGCTCGAGGAGACGATGGAGGCGCTCGACTCGCTCGTGCGCTCGGGGAAAGTGCGTTACATCGGCTGCTCGAACTGGTCCGGCTGGCATGTGATGAAGGCGATGGAGGTCGCCCGCCGCGACGGCCGCGTCCCGTTCGTGTCGGAGCAGATCCACTACACGCTTCAGGCGCGCGAGGCCGAATACGAGCTCATTCCGATCGCCATCGACCAGAAGCTCGGCGTCCTCGTCTGGAGCCCGCTCGCCGGCGGGCTCCTCAGCGGCAAGTACCGGCGCGACCACAAAACGCCGGAAGGGCGGCAGATGGCGGGCTGGAACGAGCCGCCGGTCCGCGACGAGAACGCCTTATGGGCAATCGTCGACGAACTCGTCGCGATCGCCGCGGCGCGGAACGTCTCGGCCGCTCAGGTCGCGCTCGCCTGGGCGCTCGAACGGCCGGCGGTGACCTCGCTCATCATCGGCGGCCGAACCGAAGCGCAGTTCCGCGACAATCTCGGCTGCGTCAATGTGAAGCTCTCGGCTGAGGAGCGCGCCCGCCTCGACAAGGCGAGCCTCCCCCCGCTCATCTATCCCTACTGGCACCAGTCGCGGACGGCGAGCGACCGCCTCGGCCCCGCCGACCTTACGCTGCATGCGCCCTATCTGAAGTGACGCGGAGACGGAGTTCGATGGCCGACACACGGTTCCCTCCGCTCAAGCGCGAGCCTCTCCTGGAAGAGGAGCTGCCCGCCGCCAACCCTGTCGTCCGCCTGATCAAGGCCGCCCGGATCAAGTTCGCGCCCGGCCAGCCGACCGGATTGCATCGCCATCCCGTCTCGACGGTGGGGGTGGTGACGGCCGGGAGCTTCGTCCTCGAGGTGGAAGGCAGGCCGGTTCAGCTCCTCAAAACCGGCGACAGCTTTTTCGAGCCGGCGGGCCGCACGATCGTCAAATTCGACAACGCCTCGGCGAGCGAGCCAGTCGAGATCGTCTGCTTCTATCTTGCGGATACGAAGGAGCGCCCGCCGATCGAGATGCTCGCCGGCGGGATGGACCGTCAGACAGGCGGGGGAAACCCTACCCGGGGGCACGACGCGTGATTAGGTTCGACTGGCGCCAGGTTGAGTCTCGGGGTCTTGCCGATCGATTCGACGGGTCGGTCGAAGATCCGAGGTCGTGGAAGGAACTGGTCCGGCGCCTCTCCGACCTGCCCTCGGACCCTCATGGGCTCGAAGCCGCGTGCGAACAGGCGCTTCGCCGCTTCCTCGAGGAGATTCCCACCGCGGTCATGGCCTCCGTGAAGCCCTGTGTCTTCATTTCCCATCA
>DATNBG010000379.1:0-2519 GCA_035572075.1 Roseiarcus sp.
CCGCCGCCTCGCCGAAGCGCTCATCGGCGCCGACGCCCGAACCGCAATAGACGCAGACGTTCCGAATCGCGCTCATGGGTTCGATTTGCCGCCCGCGTTCAAGCGCCGTCAAGCCGCGGATCGGCGGATTGAACCGAGGACCTTGCAGCCGGCAGGCTGGCAACTATTATCAAGCCCGGAGTTTGGAGCAGACATGATCAGCGCCGACCTCGGAGCCCAGCTCGAAAGCTTCGTGGCGAAGCTTGTGGAATCCGGCCGTTACGGCTCGAAAAGCGAGGTGCTGCGTGAGGGCGTCCGCCTCGTCGAGGAGCGCGAGAAGCGTCTGGCCTTGCTTGACGCGGCGCTTGAGCGCGGCCTCGCCGACGTCGGCGGTGGACGCACGCATGGGCTTGAGGACGTGCTCGATGAGCTCACGCGGCGCTACGCGGGCGACGCCTCGACGACATGAGGGTTCGCCTCGCCTCGGAGGCGAGGAAAGACCTGATCGCGATCGGCGACCATATCGCGCGGGATAGTCCGCTTCGCGCGTCCACGTTCGTCAGGGAGCTCATAAGGGCATGCGCGGAACTCTCCTCGACGCCGCTCGCTTATCCGATTGTCCGGCGCTACGAGTCGAGGGGCATACGGCGTCGAGTCTACGGAAACTATCAGATCTTTTACCGGGTCAACGGGGAGCAGGTCTTCGTGATTCGCGTGTTGCATGGGGCGCGCGACTACGAGGCTCTTCTATGACGCCGTAACCGAGCGTCCGGCGCAATGCCGCCGCGCGTCAGGTCTCTTCGAGCCCGATCTCGCGCAAGACCTCCGCCTGATGCTCGCCGAGCCTGGGCGAGCGGCGCTCGAGCGTGAGCAGGCTTTCGCTCATCAGGATCGGCGTGCGGAGGCCGGGCGCGCCCTGAGGCTCGATCCGCATCCCCCGCGCCTTGAACTGCGGATCGGCGAAGAGGTCGGCCACGGTGTTGATCGGCCCGGCCGGAACCACCGCGTTCTCCAGCGCCGCGAGAAGCTCGTCGCGCTTCCATGAGCGGGTTTTGTCAACGATCAGCCGCTCCAGCTCAATCCGGTTCACGACCCGCGCGGGATTGGTCGCGAAGCGGGGGTCGTGCGCCGCGTCCTGAAGCCCGAGCGCGCCGCAGAGTCGCGCGAACTGTCCGTCGTTGCCGACGGCGACGATGAGCCAGCCGTCGGCGACCGGAAACGTCTGGTAGGGCGCGAGATTGACATGGGCGTTGCCCATCCGCTTCGGCGAGCGGCCGGAAGCCAAATAGTTCATCGCCTGGTTGGCGAGCATCGCGCTCATCGAATCGAACAAAGCGAGGTCGATCGACTGCCCGCGCCCGGTCTTCTCCCGCGCGATCAGCGCCGCCTCGATCGCGATCACGCCATAAAGCCCGGTGAACAGGTCACTGATCGCCACCCCCGCCTTCTGCGGCGAACCCTCCGGCTCGCCGGTGATGCTCATCATCCCCGACATGCCCTGAATGAGGAAATCGTAGCCGGCGCGCTTCGCGTAAGGGCCCGTCTGGCCGAAGCCGGTCAACGAGCAATAGATGAGGCGCGGATTGAGCGGCTCGAGGCTTTCATAATCGAGGCCGAATTTTCTGAGGCCGCCGACCTTGAAATTCTCGATGAGTACGTCCGAGCGCCGGGCGAGCCGGCGCACGATCTCGCGCCCGCGCTCGGTCTTGAAATCGGCGACGACCGAGCGTTTTCCCCGGTTGCAGGAATGGAAATAGGCGGCGGAAGGCTCGCCGTCCGTGTCGATGAACGGCGGGCCCCAGGCGCGCGTCTCGTCGCCCTCCGGGCTCTCGACCTTGATCACGTCGGCGCCGAGATCAGCGAGCGTCTGCCCGATCGTCGGCCCCGCGAGCACGCGCGCGAGTTCGACCACCCGCACCCCGGCCAGCGCCGCCGTCATCGCCGAAGGCCTCGTGGTCGATGTCGCCGGCCGCTGCCCCCTCCACCATGCTTCGCATGGTCCCCTTCCCCCGCTTCGCAGGGGAGGATAGGGGCGGCGCGACTGTCGGCGCCTATCCTCCCCTGCCGCAAAGCGGCGCGGGAGGGGGACCGCGCAAAGGGCGGTGGAGGGAGCAGCGATCCCGGCGCCAACTCCATCCCCACTAGAAGAACGCCTGCAGGCCGGTCTGCGCGCGTCCGAGAATCAGCGCGTGAACGTCATGCGTGCCTTCGTAGGTGTTGACGCTTTCGAGGTTGGTCAGGTGGCGCATGACCCTGTATCCGATCTGGACGCCGTTCCCGCCGTGCATGTCGCGCGCCGCTCGCGCGACGTCGAGCGCGTCGCCGCAGTTCGAGCGCTTGACGAGCGAGATCATCTCCGGCGCCGCTTTTCCCTCGTCCATGAGCCTGCCCACCCTGAGCGAGGCCTGGAGGCCGAGCGCGATCCTGGTCTGCATGTCGGCGAGCTTCTTCTGGAAGAGCTGGGTCTGGGCCAGCGGGCGGCCGAACTGCTTGCGGTCGAGACCGTATTGGCGGGCGGCGAGCCAGCAATCCTCCGCCGC
>DATNBG010000380.1:0-5738 GCA_035572075.1 Roseiarcus sp.
GGCGCTGGCGCTTGCGGCGCTGGCCGCTCCGCCAGTCGCGCCGACGCCGCTGGATCCCCCGCCTCCTCCTCCGCCAGCCCGGAATCGTCGGAACTCGGTCGAGGCCCTTGGCTTCTCGCCGAACAGCGCCATAAGAATCGGTGGCAAGCCAGGGGCCGCGCGCCGCCGCGCCCACCGTCTTGGCTCATGCCTGCGCGAAGCCGTGCGCCAGCGCGGCCTGTCGCGAGGCTCGGCCGCTTGCCGGTTTGCAGCCCCTCTTTCGGCGACCCTGGAAGAACGACTTTCAGCGGCGCCGGAATCTCGATAGTCAAGATGTTCCGTCAGGCGGGAGAGTTCCGGCCGCAGCTTCTCGCAGCGCAATTCATTGACGAGCTGCATGGCTTCGTCGCCTGTTGGGCTCTCGGACAAATGTTGCAGGCGATCCTCGTCGCGTTTGCAAAGTTCATCCGGGGTCGGCCTGGCGACCTCGGATGGCGGGGAAGGCCGGGCGGGGACGGCGGCCTCGCTCAGAGCTTTCGCATCCGCCGATCCGGCGTTCGACGCCGCTGCGACTGCGGCGGGAGTCCGCTCGGGCGGAACCAGTCTGTCGAGTTCGGCGCGCGCGGATTGCGCATGACCGCCGTCCGGATGAGCGGCGACTTCCGTCGGCGGGGAAGGCCGGGTCGGGAGCGCCGCCTCGATCAGACCGTTCGAGCCCGGCGGCCTGCCATTCGAGGCCAGTGCGACTGCGGTGGCGGGCGCCTGCCCCGGCGGAACCAGTCGGCCGAGTTCGGCGCGCGCGGATTGCGCGTGAGGGCCATGCGGATGAGCGGCAAGGAAGGATCGCCATCCTTCGGCCGAGTTGGCGTGCTGCGCGATCCGATAGTCCAGGTCCTCATCGACATTCGCTGCGGCGACCGGGTCGATCGGGGAAAGGCTCGCTTCCCGCCTCGATACGAAGGACTTGTTGGCGAGGGCGCTGATGTCATCGAGCCATCGAATCTTGGCGAGGTCTTCGAGGCGCAGCGGCGCGTAGGCATAGACGACCGCGAGCGCCAGCGCCAAAACGAATCCGTAGTTCCGGATGATGCGCATGCGGCCGCCCTCTGCGCCGCCCCCGCAACCCAAGACTTCCACGTGCGCGGCCGCACGTCAATTCACGTCGCTCCCCAAAGTTCCCGCGCCGTGAGCTGGACGGTTTCAGTGCCCACGATAGGGCTGGATGAAGCGAATCCGTTCGGACCGGGCGCCCAGCCCGGGCTCAGGAGGCCTTCCGCCGCGCCGACCACGGCGCCATGCGCCGGATCTGAGCCGCGCTCGCCTGCTTGGGCAGTTTTTCGGCGATGCCGTAGACGCGCTCCCGCCGGTCGATTTCGCCCAGGACGTCGGCGGGAGAAATTCCGCATTCGGCCCAGATGACCGCAAGGTGATAGAGAACGTCGGCGCTCTCGAGGATGACCTGCTCGCGGTTCATCTGCACGGCATCGAGGCCGACCTCGATCGCCTCCTCGACCAGCTTTTTGGCCATCTTCTGCACGCCGTCGCGGAACAGCTTGGAGGTGCGAGACGCCGAGGGGCTTCGGTCCCGGGCCTCCTGGACGGCGGCGAACAGTCTATCGAGCGAATCAGTCATCGGTTCGGATTATCCTTATTCGAGTCCGATAATGCCGAACAAGCGTTCACGCACTATGACGAAAGGTCCGCCGCCGCAAGATTTTTGCGCGGATCCTCGGATTGCACACTGTCAGCCTGGGGTCAACGGTCAACTGCGCCAGGCGGCGCCCGAGCCAGGGCCCTCAGGCTGCGAGGGAGGCGAAAAGCGCCTGTCCATCGACGCCGCCGGCCAGCGGATCGATCAGGTTTTCCGGATGCGGCATCAGGCCGAGGACATTGAACCGGCCGTTGAACACGCCGGCTATGGCGTTCATCGAGCCGTTCGGGTTCGACCCGTTCGCGGTCCGCCCCTGAGCGTCGCAATAGCGGAAGGCGACCCGCCCCTCGGCCTCGATTCGGCGGATCGTGTCATCGTCGGCGATAAAATTTCCCTCGCCGTGGGCGATGGCGAATTTGACCACTTCCCCCGGCGCATAGCCCCGTGTGAACGGGGTTTGGGCATTTTCGACCCGGAGATGCTGCATCTTGCACACGAAGCGGAGCTCGGCGTTGCGCATGAGCACGCCCGGCAGGAGGCCCGCCTCGCACAGGACCTGAAAGCCGTTGCAAATTCCCAGCACCAGCCCCCCGCGCGCCGCGTGATCGGCGACCGCGCGCATGATCGGGGCGCGGGCGGCGATCGCGCCGCAGCGCAGGTAGTCGCCATAGGAGAATCCTCCCGGCAGGACGATGAGATCGAGGCCAGGCGGCAGTTCGCTTTCGGCGTGCCAGACGATCGCGGGCTTCTCTCCGGTCGCGCGCCGAAGGGCGCGCGCGGCGTCGCCTTCGCGATTGACTCCGGGAAACTGGATGACGCCCGCGCGCATCCCTCACACGATCTCGATTGCGTAGTTCTCGACGATGGTGTTGGCAAGCAGGCGCTCGCAGGCCTCGCCCAGCTTCAGGCGCGCGGCCGACTCATCGTCGCCATCGAGCTCGATGTCGAAAATCTTGCCTTGGCGCACGCTTTTCACGCCCTCGACCGCGAGTCCCTTGAGCGCGCCCTCGATCGCCTTGCCCTGCGGATCGAGGACGCTTCCCTTCAACGTCACGATCACGCGCGCTTTCATGGAGACTCCCGGCCTGATCAGGCCGCGTTCGAGGTCGGCGCCATGGTGAGCAGCGCATAGAGGGCGACGGGATCCTTGGTTAAGCGCAATTGGGCGGCGATCGCGCCGTTGCGCAGGAGGCGTGCGCTCGTCGCCAGCGCCTTGAGATGATCGGCGCCCGCCGCTTCCGGGGCGATCAGCATGAAAATGAGATCGACCGGGAGAGCGTCCGGGGCCTCGAAATCGATCGGGCGCTCGAGCCTGGCGAAGACGCCGAAAATATGCTGGCATTTGCTGAGCTTGCCGTGCGGAATGGCGACGCCGTCGCCGACTCCCGTCGAGCCGAGCCGCTCGCGCTGCAGCATCGCATCGAAGATCTCGCGCGTGGATAGACCCGAGACGAGCGCGGCGCGCTCGCTCATTTCCTGCAGAGCCTGCTTCTTGCCGTTCACTCTCAGCGCGGGCATGACCGCGTCCGGCTTGAGGAGGTGCGATAGCGACATGTTCGTCCCGGTTAATCGGCGCGCGGGGAAATGCGAGGGGCCTGCGGATCGAGCCAGCCGATCGCGCCGTCGCGGCGCCGGTAGACAACATTCACCCGGCCGCTGCCCGCATGCTGGAAGACGACAACGGGCACGCCGGTGAGATCGAGCTCGGCGACGGCGGAGGCGACGGAAAGGGATTTGAGCTCTTCCGTCCCCTCCGCCACGACGACCGGATTGAAGCCGCCCGCGGGCTCCTCGTCTTCCTCGCCCGGCTGCTCGATGAGGTAGTTGGCGACCTTGCCGCGCTCGCTGGCGGTTGCGGCGAGGCTATGGCCCTTGAGGCGGGTCTTGTAGCGGCGCAGCCGCCTTTCGATCTTGTCGGCGGCCTGCTCGAAGCAAAGATAAGGTTCGTGCGCCCGCCCTTCCGCGTGCAGGCTGATCCCCGAGCTCAGACGCAGCGTGCAGTCCGAACGGAAGCCCGAGCCCTCGCGCGTCACCACCACGTGGCCGCCGACCGAGCCGTTGAAGTAGCGGGCGACCGTCGCCTCGACCTTTTCCAGGACATGCTGACGCAAGGCTTCCCCGATGTCGAGGTTCTTTCCCGATACCCTCAAGGTCATCGAACGCTGGCCTTACCTCCGGCTGGCGGCTGCCGCCGCCCGTCCGCGCCGCGCCCGCGCGCTTCTGACTGCCCGTTCCGCTTCGCCTCGGCCGGCTCCGCGTCGGCTGATTCCCGTCTACGGTTAGGAGCCTGCCCGGCGCATGTCAATCGTCGCGATAAATTGTTCATATTAATAATGAAATCGGTATTATGCTTCGACCGTCAGGGAATTGTCGCGTTCAAGGCGGGCGCGCATCGGCGCCATCTTGATCTTGCGCCGCGCGACCGACGAAGGGATCTTGAGGCTATCGCGATATTTAGCGACGGTGCGGCGCGCGACAAGGATGTCCGCCTCGCGCAGGCGCTCGACGATCAACTCATCCGACAGCACGTCTTCCGGGTCCTCGGCCTCGATCATTCTCCGGATGCGCTGGCGCACCGCTTCCGCCGAATGGGCCTCGCCCGGCGCGCTCGAGGCGATCGCCGCGCTGAAGAAATACTTCATTTCGAAGAGCCCGCGCGGCGTCTGCATGAACTTGTGCGCGGTCGCGCGCGAGACCGTCGATTCATGCACCCCGACCGCTTCGCCCACCATCTTCAGATTGAGCGGTTTTAAGCCCTTGACGCCCTCGACGAGGAAAGCGTCCTGCCGGCGCACGATCTCGCTCGCCACGCTGAGGATGGTGCGCGCGCGCTGTTCGAGACTCCTGGTCAGCCAGTTGGCCGCCTGGAGCTGGGCGGAGACATATTGGCGGTCCTCATCCCGCTTCGCGCCTCGGCGGATCTCGGCCGCGTAGACTTCGTTGACCAGCACGCGCGGCAGCGCCCTCGTATTGAGCTCGACCCGCCAGCCGAAATCCGGCGACGCGGTGACCAGGACGTCGGGGATCGCCGGCGCCGCCGGGGGATCGCCGAAGGCGCGCCCGGGCTTCGGCTCGAGCCGCCGGATTTCCGCGATCATGTCGCTGAGATCGTCGTCGTCGACGCCGCAGACGCGGCGCAGATGAGACAGGTCCCTCCTGGCGAGGGCGGGAAGATTCTCGATCAGCGCCTGCATCGCCGGATCGAAGCGGTCGCGTTCCTTGAGCTGGAGAGCAAGGCACTCGGCAAGCGAGCGCGCGAACACCCCGGTCGGCTCCAGGGTTTGCATGCGAGCGAGCACCCTCTCGACTTGCTCGACCGAAGCGCCCAGCCGCTCGGCGATCTCGTCAAGCGAGCCCACGAAATATCCGGCCTCGTCCAGTCCGTCGATGAGCGCCGCGCCGATCATCCGCTCGGCCCGGTCGGGAAGCAGGATCGCCGCCTGACGCTCGAGATGGGCGCGAAGCGACACCGCCTCGGCGACGTACGCCTCGAGATCGGGGGCCTCGGCGGCGTCGCGGCCGGGCCCGACCCCCGTCCAGGCCTGCGCGCTCAAGCCGTCGGCCGGGGCGGGCGGCGACGGCGGAGCGGTGCGGTCGGCGTCGAAGACGTTGTCGACCTCGGCGCCGAGACCCAGGGCGAGGCGCGCCGCGTCGGTTTCCAGCGCCTCCCCCGGCCAGTCGTCCGGTTCGGCGGGCGCCTCGGCGAAGCCCGATGGCTCGGGCGGATCGGCGCTCGCCTCCCCGTCCTCGTGCTCTTGCGCCCGCTCGAGCAACGGATTGCTGACGAGTTCGTTCTCGATGAACTGGGTGAGCTCAAGGTTCGGCATCTGCAGGAGCTTGATCGCCTGCAGGAGCTGGGGCGTCAGGACCATCGCCTGACCCTGACGCAACGCGAGTTTGGCCGAGAGCGCCATCCCTATCCCCAGCCCTTCGCCACGCCGCGCCTCAAACCTTGCTACGAAACCTTACGTTCGGCCGCGCCGCCGCGGCCCGTTTCCCTGCTTGAAGCGGATGTCCCCGGCAAAGATGGCGCGGAAGCGCGCCTGCCGATTGTTAATGACGGTTGCGCCGCCCCGCAACAGCCGCGGTTATCGGATATCATTTGTGG